>DASYCR010000566.1:0-3871 GCA_036500095.1 Polyangiaceae bacterium | reverse complement strand
ATATGCGGCGAAGCCAAGCCGCAGAGTTAGGCCGATTTTCGGCACGTTCAGGGTCTCAGCCCCGCCGCCGGGCGCGAAAAAAAAGGTATCGCGCACGAAGGGCGCGACGAATCCAGCGTCGAGACCGAACGAGAGCGGTGGAATCGGCCTGAGTTCGGCGTGCGCCACGCCGCCGAGTGCGAACCACGTAACGCGCGCCGTGTCCTGTAAATAAGTCCGATCGCCCGCCACTTCGAGCCTGCCCGCGTCGAACAGCAGGCAAGGCCGGAGCGCCCACGGGCCCGAGCTTGGATAGCGCAGCGGACAGCCGCTCACGCGCAGCGCCGTCCAGCGGAAGTGAGCGAGGCCCGCGGGCGTCGTTACCGTGTCCGGAAAGGATTGGTGGACGGCGAGCGCGACACGCGGGCTCAGTATCCCGTCGCCGCCGAGCGCTGCTTCGAGCTGCGCCGAGCTCGTGAAAGCCACGTCCGGAGCGATCGCTCCCTCGACACCCGCGCCGACGCCCGCGCCGAACGCCCAGGAGCGCTTGGGGGGAGCACCTGCTGGTGGCTCGCTGCGCGCGACAGCGGGTTCGGGCTGCGCCGCGGGTTGAGTTTGCGCCCGCTCGCTGAGTGCATTCGGATCGACGAGCACCGCCGCGATCAGCGCGAGCGCCGAGAGCACCTCGTCGCAGCTGGCGCCGGTGACGACGCGCTCGGTCTCGTTCCCGTCCCGTTCGCGCACACGCAGCCGGCCACTCAGCGCGCGGCCCGTGCTACCGAGCTCCAGCGAGAAATCAATGGCCGGCTCGCTCGCCAGCGCCGGCCGCAAGCGTCGAGAGCGTTGCTCGAGGCGCGCCGCGAAGCTCGAGCTGGCGTCGCACTCCGCGCTGCCGGCAGAGTGGACCTGGAAGGGTAGGGGTCCGCTTTCGGCGCGCGCGCGTGCCGTGAGCGTGCACGCGATTGCAAAAGCGCACGCTCGCAGCATGACCATGTCAAGCTAGCCGAAATCCGGCGGCCGCGAAGTGAGTGTCGAACGTGAACGCGATACGGACTTTGTGCTTTTTCATCAAGACGAAACTCGTCGCGTCGACCAAGCTGAGCTTGTGAAGCTCGCGCCGCGCGAAGTAGCGCATAGCCGCCTTGAGCTCGACGTTCGTGCACTCCAAGCGCTCGAGGAAGGGGACTTGATCGAGGCTAGTCCACCAGGCGAGCGCCACTTCGTGCGCAATCTTACGCTGCAGATAGGTGAAGGTTTCGAGCAGCACCGGCGTGGACACGATCGGACGGGCGCCCGCGTCGAGCAGCGACGTCCAGGTTTCTCGTGCACGCAGGTGCATAGCGTCGCGAACCGCGGCCAGCGCGATCCACGCGCCCGTGTCGATGAATACCCGATCCCCCCCGCGGATCATGGTTCATCGAAGGCGCTGTCGTGGTCCGCCGACGAGCCCAGGAAAGGGCCGTCCCACAGCGCGACAGGGCCCACGACGGGTGTTCGCAAATAGGTATCGCGTATGGCCGCTCGAACCAGTTCCGCCACCGGTCGGCGCCGTGTCTTCGCGACGCGATGCAGGGCAGCCAGCTCATCCTTGGGCAAATACACCTGCGTCTTGACCATGTGTCAGGCTACCCTAGGTAGTGACACACGTCAAATGGGTCTTCGCATTTTCGGACTGCGTTGAAGCGCGAGCTCCCAGACAATTTCTGGGTACAATGCGCGCCATGCGAAAGCTTTTGGCGATTCGTTCCGGCGAGCTCTGCGTGCTCGCGAGCTTGCTGACGTTGCTCGGTTGCAGCACGTCGGATGGGGCGCGTGCTGGAGACAGCGCTGGAGCCGTTGCGGGTGATTCGAGCGCGGGTACCGCGGGTGGGGCGGGCACGAGTGACGCCGGAGGCAGCTCGAGCGATGCGGGCGGCGCGACGGGCGCGGGCGGCAGCGGCACGAGCGGCACGAGCGGCGACGCGGGCACGGACAGTGGACCGACGATCGTGAACGGTTGCACGATCCCGGCGTTGCCGAGCTTTGCCAAGCTCACCACCAACTATAAGCTTCCCGATCCTTTTATGTCGCTCGACAAGACGCGGATCACCCAGCAATCCCAGTGGGCGTGTCGTCGCGAGGAAATCGCGGCGGAGCTTCAAGAATACGAGCTCGGCCCGCTGCCGGCGAAATCCGGCACGGTGACGGGCGCGATGAACGCTGGCTCGATCACCGTCACCGTGCAAGACGGCGCCAATTCGATCTCCTTCGACGCGACGATCACGTTACCCACGGGCGGTTCGGCGCCGTATCCTGCGCTGGTGACGATTGGCGCTTCCCCTTTGGTCGGCAAGGTGCCAATGCCCGGCGTTGCGGTGATCACGTTCAACAACGACGATATGGCCGTGCAAACGCCGACCTCGCGCGGGATGGGCAAGTTCTACACGATGTTCGGCGCGGATCACCCGGCCGGCGCGATGATCGCTTGGACCTGGGGCGTGAGCCGCTTGATCGACGCGCTCCAGACGACGCCCGACGCGCAGATCGACACGACGCACCTGGCCGTCACGGGATGCTCGCGCAATGGCAAGGGAGCTCTGGTCGTGGGAGCCTTCGAGGATCGCATCGCGCTGGTGATTCCGGAGGAATCAGGAACGGGGGGCGTGGGTAGCTGGCGCGTCGCGGACATGCAGGCGATCAAGATGACCGTGCAGACGGCGGCCGAGATCGTCAGCGAAGCGCCCTGGTTTCGCAGCTCCTTCGGCATGTTCAACGCCAGCGTCGCCCGGTTGCCCTACGACCATCACATGCTGATGGCGATGGTCGCACCGCGTGCGCTGCTCGCGATCGAAAACACCTCGATGGAATGGCTTGGCAACGTGAGCACGTACACGGATTCCGTCGAGGCGCACACGGTCTGGGAAGCGCTCGGCATCCCCGACAAAATGGGGTTTTCGCAGATCGGCGGGCACATGCACTGCGATTTCCCGGCCTCGCAGCAGCCGGAGGTGAGCGCCTATGTCCAACGCTTCCTGCTCGGCGACGATACGCAGAACACGACGATCATGGAGACCGACGGCGGTTACACGGTCGACATGGCCACCTGGGTCGACTGGACCACGCCGACGTTGCAGTAGCGGTTAGGCCTTGTGCGCGCGACGCGCGCCTCTAACGAGGCGCAGGTAATAGTCGGCCGGCGTCGCGGAACGCTTCGACGACTTTGGCGTTGTGGCGCGCGATGCCTCGAAAATCCGCCGAGACGAGCTCGTGCTTGAGTACGCGCTGCCACAGTTCGAGGGCGGCGCCGCTCGCCTCGTTCCAAACGTCGGAGTCCGCGGGCTTGGGCGGCGCTGGCTCGAAAGTGACCTCCGCGAGATGCCCTTGTTGTCCGGCATACTGCGCGGGCAGCATGTCGTAAGCGGGTGCGATGCCGAGCACGCGCGAACCACGCGCGAAGAACGATAGGTTTCCGGCGTGCATATCGCTATTGGCGATCAAGCGGCCGAACAACTCCAGCCACGCCACGTTACGGATCATCGCGCGCGGCAGGATTTGGTTATCGACCAAACGTGAGACGGAATCCGTCCAGCTCACCATGCGCCCCACGAACTCCGCGTCGAGAGCTAACAAGGAGATCAAACCGCGCCGCCCGCCCTGCGGCGTGCGGTCGAAGCGCTCTACCTCCAAGAAAATCTGCTCGCCAGCCGCAACGAGCTCGGACTTTGCCGCGGGCTTGCCGTGCTTTGCGAGAACCTCGAGAGCAAGATGCTCGGCGACGAGCAAGTCGGCGCTGCGTCGCCCGACGCCGGTTTTGGTGGAGGGCGAGAATTTGACGAGCGCGGGTCGTGCACCGGGGGTCCTGGTCACCAGGAACTTCGGTTGCTCGCCGCCCGCTGAGGAGCCGATAGTGCCG
>DASYCR010000565.1:0-5825 GCA_036500095.1 Polyangiaceae bacterium | reverse complement strand
GCGCCGAACCGCCTTGCCAGCATCAATTAATTTGGTCACATTCACCTACATCAACCTACAATTTGAACCTGCTGGAGGATCGGCACATGAACAGACGAGTCGGACTCAGGGCGCGAACGGATTTTCGAGTCATCGCCACGCGCGGGACGCGGGCCTCTTCGTATCGCGGCATCGAAGTGTCGCCGAGCGGCATCGTGCTCGACCGCGGCCGCACGGTGAGTGAGCTCGATTCGCCGCTCCTGATGCAGCTCGAGCTGCGCTTGCCCGAGCGCTTGAAGCCGGTGCGCGCGCTCGCGCGACCCATCTGGTCGTTCGGGACGCAGCAGGCCTTCAAGTTCGTGCGCATCTCGGATGTCGATCGGCTGATCTTGGCCGAGCATCTCGATTTCATGAATTTGCGCGGCGTCGCTTTGAACTAAGGAACGAAATGAAGATGGTTGCCACGTTTCACGATCGCCTATTTTCGGGCATCAAGCGCGAACGCTCGCAGATTTTCTATCAGGCGTTGGCGTTCGCTCCGCGTGTCCTGCTCCATTGCGCGTCGGCTGCGGCGCTGATCGGTCTGACCAGCGGCTGCGTCGCCGAGACCCGCTACGAGGAAGCGCGTTCTGCCGGCCAGGTCGAGATGGGCGCGCGTCAGCTCGCTGAGCAACGGCTGCACGCGGCCGAGACGAGGCTCGCGGCCCTGGAGACCGAGCTCAAGGCGCGCGATCAGAAGCTGTCGGCCAACGAAGAGACGATTTCGCAAGCCGAACTCGACAGCAGCGTGCTCGGCAAGGAACGCGATGAGGCGACGCAGCTCGTCGAGCAGCTCCGTTCGGAGCTCGCCCGCGTCGGCGGCGATTTGCGCACGTTTTCCGAGCAAAAGGAGTCGCTCGAGCACGCGCTCTCCGCGGCTGAAGCCAAGAAAAAGCAGCTCGAACGAGCAGACGTCGAGACGGCGACGCTCGTGCGCATGACTCGTGATCTGAGCGCGGTTCTAGGAGACGGTGTGCTGAGCGGGGAGCTCGCGCTCGATATCAAAGACGGCATGGTCGTCTTGCGCGTGCCACGCGAAAAGCTCTTCAGTGAAGACAAGACGGTGCGCAATGACTCCGCGCTCGGCGCGCTGGCGCGCGTGCTCGAACACTATCCACAAAGCGCATTGTCCTTGAGTGAGAGCGGCAAGTCCGCGACCGGTCAGTCGGATCTCGCCGCGGTGTCGGCCGCCCTGGGTCAGCGCGGTGTGGCTCCCGCTCGCATCCAGAGCGTCGCCAGCAGTGACGGAAAAGCGACCGACACGGACGCCGAACTCGAATTCGCGCTCGCGCCGAACTCCGCGGCCTCGCCGGACAGCAGCGGACCGAGCGCTCCACAGGCTTCACCGAGCGAGCGCGCAGCGCTCTAGGTTCTTCGGCTAGCCGGGCTGCGGTTTTCGGTCGCGCGTGACTGCTGGCGTGAATGTCAGCTCGAGCTCGAGCGCACGCTCCGGATCGCGACCGCGCGGCGCCGCCTTGGCCTTGAAGCGCGGGTCGGTTTCGAGCGCTTGAAAGACGGCGGCTACGAGGCGCGGTTTGAGGATGCGCTGGAACTCTTCATGCCAGACCAAGCCGTCTTCGTCGCCGGCGTAGTCATCGGGAAACTCGGCGACGACGTGCAAATCGATCGTGAAGGTTTGCTCTTCGCGGTGCGGCATGCAGAAGCGTAGATCACGCGCTTCGGTTCACGGCGACAATTCCGCTTTCGACAAGTGTCGACCTCCGTCCACGGTTATTTCCTGCCCGGTCACGAAGGGCGCGCTGGCGAGGTAGAGCACGGCACCAGCGACGTCCTCGGGGTTGCCGTGGTGGCCGAGCGGAATTTGCCGGACGAGCGAGGCGAGCGCACCGGGCGACATGCTTTCCGGCGGCAGCACCGTGCCGGGCGCGACTGCGTTCACGCGCACGTCGGGCGCGAGCTCGAGCGCGAGTGTGCGCATCAAATGCGCGAGCGCGCCCTTGGCGACGACGTACGGCAAATGATTGCGAAAGGGAGCCGTGGTGCTCGCGCAGGTGATGAACACGACGGACCCGCGCGCCACGCGCAGCGCCGGCGTCGCGCGATGCACGAGCGCGAAAGGGCTGCCGAGGTCGAGATTGAGCGAGCGATCCCAGGCGTCGTCGTCGATCTCGTCATAGGGGACGCGCTCGAAATTAGCCGCGCTCGCTACGACGAGATCGAGGCCGCCGAGCGCGACGACCGCGCGGTCGACCAGCCCTCGGCAGGCATCGCGGTGAGCGAGGTCGGCCGCGAGCGCCAAGGCCTTGCCGCCGCCTGCGCGGATCAGCGCGCAGGTCTCCTCCGCTTCAGTGAGACTCGAGCGGTAGTGCACGGCCACGTGCGCGCCAGCGCGCCCGAGCGCGACGGCAATCGCGCGGCCGAGCCGCTTGCCGGCGCCGGTAACCAGTGCGCGCTTGCCGAGCAGCGGGCGCGCGGCATCGGTCAAAGCGAGAACGTCACCTTTGCGGGCCAGCTTCCGGGCGAGGGGAGCGACGCGCTGCGCAGCAAATCCACCAGGCAATCCACGTCCTGCTCGCCGGCTTCATCGGGCGGCGTCACGCTGGCTGAGAGCACGGAGCCGTCGGTGCCGACGTAGAGCGTGGCTTCATATTGACCCTTGGAGTCCGACTTGCAGGCGTTGAGCTTGTGCGCGAGCTTGCCCATTTCCTTGCTCACGTGCTCGCTGTCCCAATTGGTCGGAGCGCGCACGTCGTTGGGCGGATCGAAATCGAAGGATTTGCGCGCGAGGCCGTGTTGGCCTCCCACCGGGCGAGGCCACTTCTTGGCGCGCAGGGCCTGCAACATGCACTTCTCGGTGTCGCGATCCCCGAGCGTGGACTTTTCGAGGTGGGCGTGATCGACGCGGCCTTTGGAGTTGATCTTCACGAAGAAGCTGACCGAGCCGCCCAGAAATTCCACGCGCTTGGCGCCGCTGTTCAGGCAGTCCTGTAGCCCGTCGATCGCGCTTTGAAAGGTCGCGTCGACCTTGGTCTCGTTGAGGCCGCCGATCTCGGCCGACACCGAGGTGGCGCCGTGGTCCATGGGCTCTTCTTTGGGCTGCTCCTCGGCGACCTTGGGCGGCGGCTCGCTGCCCCCGCAGGCGGTGAGCGCGGCGGCGCAGGCCAAGCCGAGCGCGAAACGAGCAACGGCGCCGAGTGCACGAGCGTGAGGCATGGGCCGCGTAGAAGTAGCGCGAAGCTCGCCGTCAAACAACGGGGTTTTTGCCGTCGAACAGAACGACGTGTGGGAGCTCGGCGAGCCGCGCCAGGAGCTTGGGTTTCGGGTGCACGGCCACCGCGATCTCAGCCGCGGCGAACATTTCTACGTCGAAAGCGTTGTCGCCGAACGCGGCGAGCCAGCGCGCTGTACCGAACAGCGCTCGCGCGGCTGGGCACTTTTGCGCGCCATATGGCAGGACACCGGCCATTGCCGGCAGGACGCGGCCGTTCGCGACCTGCGCCGTACTCGCGGCCACGTCCCGCGCCGGAAAGCCCCAAGCACTCGCAGCGATCTCCACGATGGGTCGCGGGGATGCCGAAACGACGACCGCGTGCAGCGAACTCTTGCGAGCAAACTCGAGGATCGGCGCGAGTTCGCGGCGTAGGCGCGTCGAGAAACCGCTGTGCTCGAGGGCGCCGGCGATCAGCGTGTCGAGTTCGGCGAGCTCGAAGCCCGCGTAGCACCAGGTCATCATTTCGCACACGGTCGATTCGGGGAACTTGCCGGCCAAGTAAGCGTCGAACAGCGCGCGCGCGGTCCGGCTCGGAGTCGCGGCGGGCTCGATACCGTGTGCGCGCGCGAGCTCGCTCAGCGCCGCGCCGCTCGCGTCCCGCAACAGGCCGCGCTCGGTCGCGAACGTGAACACGTCTTCGCCGACGTCTCCCGACCAGAGGGTGCCGTCGCCGTCGAAGGCGATCGCCGCGGCCTCCCCGGCGTGCTGACGGCTGGCGAGCTCCCGCACGATGCTTTCGGCGTCGAGCGTGCGCGGGCCTTGGCTGCTCACGGCCGCTCCTGCCACCAGCGTTCGGCGAACGCGAGGTCCTGCTCGGTGTCGATCTCCATGTAGCCGCCAGCCGTGTCTTCCCGCGTAAAGACGCCGCCCGTCTCGAGCATGTCGGCCAAGAGATCGATCAAATAGGCGCGTTCGAAGCTCCTGCCTTCGCGGTAAGTTTGACCTGCGTGGCCTGCGCGCGCGCGGTCGAAGGCCTCGCACAAATCGCGGGCGCCGCGCGCGGACGCCTTCATCACGCCGATGAACTCACCTTGCGCCGCGTCACTCGGAATCCGGCGGCTGAGCTCGGTCACTCGCGCGCCGTCCGCGCGGAGCTTCTCGGCGTCGCTCTCGGGGTGCTGAGTGCGCCCAACGTAGCGGCGCCGCCAAGCCGTGTCGCAGCCGAGCACGAGATCCCCGGGCGCTGCGAGCAGGCGTTGCACGATGGCCGGTTCGTACACGATGTCGGCGTAGGTCGAGAGGAAGCCGTCCGCGAGCTGTTCGCGCGCACAGAACAGCGACAAGAGGATGTTGTTGCTCGCCCACTCGCTGTTGCGCACGAAGGTGAATTCCGGATAGCGGCTACGCACTACGTTTTCCGCGTAGCCGCACACGAACACCACGTCGCGGCGCGCGAAGCCAGCGGCGCGGAGCGCCTCCAAGATCCAATCGAGCATCGGACGTCCCATCACCTCGACCAGTGTCTTGGGGATCTGGTCGGTGCTTTTGCCGAGCCGACTGCCGCGGCCGGCACCGATGATGATCGGGCGCACGCTCAAGCGCTCTTTCGTGCCGGAATTTCAGCTGGGAACGCGCGCATTACTCTTCGCGCAGCTTGCTGAGCACGTTCAGATCTTCGAGCGTCGAGACGTCGCCGCTGGTGGGGCGCCCGGCGGCGATGTCCTTCAACAAACGGCGCATGATCTTGCCGCTGCGCGTCTTGGGTAAGCTCTCGGCGAAGCGAACGGAGTCGGGGCGCGCGAATTTTCCGATCTCGTTCGCGACGTGTTCGCCGAGCGCTTTTTGCAACTCGGCCGAGGCCTGAAAATTCGGCTTGAGTGTCACGAACACGACCAAGGCCTGGCCCTTCAGATCGTCGGGGCGGCCCACCGCCGCCGCTTCGGCGACGGCCTCGTGCGCGACGAACGCGCTCTCGATCTCGGCCGTGCCGATGCGATGACCGGAGACGTTGAGCACGTCGTCGATCCGGCCCACGACGTGAAAATAGCCGTCTTTGTCGGCGCGCGCGCCGTCACCGGTGAAATACGAGCCCGGGATCTCGCTCCAGTATTGTTGCTTGAAGCGCTCGTCATCGCCCCAAATCGTGCGCAGCATGCTGGGCCATGGACGCGTGAGCGTGAGTAGGCCGCCCTCACCGGCGCCGACCTCCGTGCCGTCCTGCTGGACGACCTTGGGCACAACCCCAAAGAAGGGCAGCCCGGTGGAGCCCGGTTTGGTGAAGTGCGCGCCCGGTAGCGTGGTGAGCATGATCGCGCCGGTCTCCGTCTGCCACCAGGTGTCGACGATCGGGCAGCGATTGCGACCGATGTGTTCGCGGTACCACATCCACGCCTCGGGATTGATCGGTTCACCGACGGTACCGAGCAGGCGCAAACTCGAGAGTTGATACTTGGCCGGCCACTCTGTGCCTTGACGAATGAAGGCGCGAATCGCCGTGGGCGCTGTATACAGGATCGTGACGCGATGCTTGTCGATGATCTGCCAAAAACGGCCCCAATCCGGCTGATTTGGCGCGCCTTCGTATAGCACGCAGGTCACGCCGTTCGAGAGCGGGCCGTACACGATGTAGCTGTGG
>DASYCR010000564.1:0-8191 GCA_036500095.1 Polyangiaceae bacterium | reverse complement strand
CCAAGCGATCGGCGAAGCTCATCGACTTCAGATCGTTCACCGCGATCTGAAACCGAGCAATCTTTTTCTGTGCGACAAACCCGCCCACCCGCAGTTCGTCAAAGTGCTCGATTTCGGTATCTCCAAAATTGGTGATGTGAGCGCGGAAGGATTGACCCAAACCGACACGCTGCTCGGGTCACCGGCGTACGCACCGCCCGAACAGCTGATGGCGTCGCGCACGGTCGATAGCCGTGCCGACATTTGGGCTCTGGGCGTGGTGCTACATCGCAGTCTCACCGGCCAGCTGCCGTTCGCGGGTCACACCTTGGCGCAGGTCTGCACGTCCATTTTGCAGGAGCCAGCGATACCGGTGCGCGCCTTGCGAGCCGAGATACCGAGCCGACTCGAAGCTATCGTCTCGCGTTGTTTGCAAAAGGAGCCCGCCCAGCGTTTTGCGACGATTGAGGAGTTGGTACAGGCGCTCTCCGCATTCGCGCCCGCGGCGGCCCGCGCATGTCTCGCCTATCTCGCTGCTCTACCGGCCGCTCCGATGGTCAAGGAGCACGCCGGCCCTACTCAGCCGAGTTCGGCCCTCGCATCGAACGAACTGGCGAGCAGTCCGGAGAGCCCGACGCTCACTGCCGGCGCGATGTCTTCGCAAGTACCCGCGCCGCAGCCGCACGCCAAGACCGCGCCGCGGCGTGCGATCTGGTTGATCGCTCCGATCGCCGTGGCTGGGCTGGCCGTCGGGGTTTGGGTCGGGCGCGGCGAGCGAACGCAGCCCGCACCGAATCAAGATCTCGCGCGGCAGGCGACACCCGCGGTCGTCCCGAGCGTCACGCCGGCAATCTCTGTATCTGGCGCAGACAGTTCGCCGACGCCAAGCGTCGCCTCGCCCAGCCAAGCCGCGCCAAGCGCGAGCGCTACGTTAGACGGCGCAACGCTTGCGGCGACGGGCGTGCGCGGCACCGCGCAGCCCAAGCGCGCCGTGCCGAAATCCCACTCCGCACCTTCCAGCAAGCCCGCGGCAGCCAACCAGAAGCTGTGGGTCGATTCGCGCTAACCATGGAGCTCCGAGTGCTTGGTGGGTCGCTGCGGCGTCGGACTCTCGTCCTAGTGGTATGCATTGCCGGAGCGCTCGCGCTGCTTGCGGAGGCGCGTCCGGCCAGGGCCGACGACTCGACGGAGCGCGCCGCAGAGGCTGCTTTCGCGGACGGGCTCAAGCTCATGAAGGCCGACCATTGTCGCGAGGCGCTCGAGCGGTTTCGTGAAAGCCAACGCCTCGATCCAGCGAGCGGCACGCTATTGAACATCGCTTACTGCGAAAACAACGTGGGGCACGTTGCCAGCGCCTGGCTCGCGTATCGCCAGGCCATTCCCCTGGCGGAAGCTAGCCACAAGCCGCAACACATCCAGATGGCGCAGGACGCAGCGAACGGCCTCGAGCCGGAGCTGCCACTACTCACGCTCAGCGTCCCTGAAGCGAACCAACGAGCGTTGTCGATTTCGCTGGATGGACAAGCTTTCGAGCGCTCCGCGTGGTCAGTGCCGGTTCCCGTCGATCCGGGTCGCCACGACGTCGTGGCCGTGCTCGAGGATGGGCAACGCTGGGAAAGAAGTGTCACCCTGGCGCGCGCAGAGCGAATGACCAT
Source organism: Polyangiaceae bacterium (assembly GCA_036500095.1). GTDB lineage: Bacteria > Myxococcota_A > Polyangia > Polyangiales > Polyangiaceae > PMG-095. Next base: position 6,557 of record DASYCR010000564.1, on the reverse strand, counting down.
CGAGCTCCCGTCGCGGCCGGCTACGGCGGCGCCGCCCGCCGCGGCGCAAAGCGCCCATTCAGAACCGAGCAAGACGCCGGCGCGCGCACCGCACTCCGAGGCGAGTCGAACTTGGGCGTACGCTACAGGCGGCGTAGGCCTGGCGACGCTGCTCACCGGCAGCGCGCTGTTCGTCAGCGCGCGCCTGAAATACGACTCGGCGGACTCGGGCTGCGACGGTCAGAACCGTTGCAACGACGCAGCGTACACCACGCGAAAATCCGCGATCGGCCGCGCCGAGCTCGCCTACGCCCTGGGCGGCGCAGGGGCGGTCTTGACGGGAGTGGGCGTCACGCTCTGGTTGACGAGCGAGACGCCCAGCCAAAACCAAGGCGCCCAAGCGACGATCCTCGTCGGAGGAGACGCCGAGAGTGCGCGTCTCCTCTTGCGCGGTTACTGGTAAGGGCTTCGAGTCTCCGCTCAGTGCATCGGCGGCCCGACCACCCAGTAGAAAATACCGGTCATCAGCGTGTTGTACACGACGCTGCCGAGCAAACTCATCACGACGGCCCGGCTCGCCATTTGCGGGACCTCCGTGGGCGAGCTTTTGACTTGCAACCCATAGTGGCAACACAGCCAGCCGACGATGGTCCCCAGGCCGACGCCTTTGAGCAGAAAGAGCGCCAGATCGAAGGGCATCACGCCGCGCGAAACGCCGGTGTACAAGCTGCCCCAGGTAGCGTCAGCCGTGAGCTGGGCGACCACGAACGCGCCGAGCACGGCTACCACGCTGAAATAGATCATCAGCACGAGCACGCTCACGATCGCCGCGACCAGCCGCGGCCAAACGACGTAGCGCGGCGGATCGATCCCGAGTGATCTGAGCGCGAGCACCTCGGAGTTGACCTTCATGTTGCCGAGCTCGGTCGCCATGGCCGTGCCCGAGCGCCCAGCGACCACGATCGCCGTGATCAGCGGGGCGAGTTCGCGTAGCACCACCGCCACCAGCACTTTTCCGAGCAATTCACCGTCGGCGGGCGCCATCAAGTTGGTTTGAATGATGATGCTCGCGCCGATCAGAAACGCGATCATGCTGACGAGCGACAGCGCCTGCACGCCCGTGTACAGGATCTGAGCGGTGGTCACGCTGGCGACGGTCGCGCGAGCCGCGAGGCCGGGCGTCCACAAGGAAGCGATCGCGTCGCTCAGGGTGTAGAAGAGCTCGTTTGCGCCGAGCAGACGGCCCAGCACGGCTCGCCCGACCGCGCTGATCCAGCCAGCCTCGCCCAGTTTGTCCGCGCGTGGATCGTACGGAAGCGTGGTGCGAAGCCGAGGCATGACTGATCAGGGCCCCTCACCTCAATCGGCCGCGAGCCCTGCTTATTTAGCCTTCAAGGCGGCGAGCCGGGTCTTGGCTTCTTCCAGGCCGTCGGTTTGCACGGCGCGTTCGTACATCTGGATGGCCTTCGGCGCCTCGCCGAGCTTTTCGTGGATCTCGCCCAGCCGCAAGAAGACTTGCGATTTTTTGATCGGACCCGCGTCGTCGAGCTTCTGCAAGAGGAGCGCGCGGAACATCTGCTGCGCCTTCTTGAAGTCGTTCGCCTGCATGGCGACCTGACCGAGCAGGGTGAGCACTGCTATGTTACCGGGCTCGATGCGGAACGCTTTGTCGAGCTCCTCGAGCGCCTTCTGGCTGTCGCCGTCGGCCAAGTAGGCCGCCGCAAGCCGGCGGTGGATCTCGGCCAACTCCTTGGGGCGCTTGTTGCCGTAACTCTCGACGATCTTCACGAGCACGTCGGCGGCGGCCTTGCCGCGGCCCGACGCGCTGTATTCGTCGCACAGCGCCAGCAAGAGCTCGCGATTGTCCGGCAAGAGCTTGCTCGCGCGATCCAGCAAATCCGCCGCCGCCGCGTGGTCCCCGCGCTCTTTGGCTTGGATCGTGGCCGCTTGGCGCAAGAGCTTGACGGACTCCTCGCTGCTCGCCGCAAAGTCCGCCTCGCGCGCCAGGAGCGACGAGAGTTTTTCCCAAGATTTGAGGGACTCGTAGAGCGCGCGCAGCCGCGCACGTAAATCGACGTTCTTTTCATCGTGAGCAAGGCCGCGCTCGAGCGCCGACACCGCGCTCTCGGTCGAGCCGAGCTTCTGGTGCACGGCCGCGAGCTCCACCGCCCGTTCGACGGCTTCCGCTCCGCTGCTCATCGCCAGCAGCTGATCGAGGATCTCGGCCGCTTCCGGCATGCGCTTTTCCGCCTGCAGCAGGCGCGCGAGCGCTTCGAGCGCACCTCGGTGCTGCGCATTCCGCCCGAGCACGGCTCGATACGTCTGAATCGCGCGCTCGCGATCGGCGAGGCGCGAGTCGTAGACCTCGCCCAGCCTCACCTGGAACGTGAGCTCGGCTTCGACGTCGCCACGGCTCTGCGCCGCGGCGATCTGCGAGGAGAGCAGCTCGGCGAGCTCTTCGTCACGCTTGGTCTTTTCGTACAGCTCGCTCAGAGCGACCACCGCGTCGCCGCGCCCCGGCTCGTCCTCGAGCACTGAGCGCAAGAGCTCGATCGCCGGATCGAGCGTCTGGAAGCGGTCCTCGTGCAAACGCGCGAGCTCGAGCCGCAGCGCGTTGCGCATCGCGGGCGTCTCGGCGCGCTCAATCAAGCGTTCGAGCAGCCGCGCCAAGTCCTGATCGCGCTTCTGCGCGTCGTACAGGCCGCGCAGCGCGCTCGCCGCGTTCGCGTCGTCCTGGTCGTCCTCGAACAACTGTTCGTACAGCGCGACGGCCTTGTCCGGCTGCTCGAGTTTGTCGCGCGCGATCTCGGCCGCGCGCCGGCGCAGGCTCTTGATCTCGTCCGCGCTGGCGACGAGCTCGCTGCGGCGGACGAGCAGGGCCAGCGTCTCTTTGTAGTTTTGTGCGCTCTCGCTCAGGCGGGTGAGCTCCGAGAGCGCCCACAGATTGGCGTCGTCTTGCGAGAGCAGCTCGCGCAGCACGGCCTCGCTCAGCGCTGGATCCGGCAAGCCGTCGGCCAGCTCTTTCGCCTGCCGGTACAGGTCCTCGCGGCGCGTCTCGTCGACCTGCAATTTCGCGCGACGGCGCAGGGTGCCCGATAGATCTCGTTCGCGACCGGACACGCGCTGCAGTGCCTCGAGCAGCGTGAGCACTTCGTCGCTGCCGGGCTCGAACTCGAGCGCGCGCTTGAGCGCGGCCTCCGCTGCGGCCGTGTTGCTGACCTTGTCGCGCTGCCAGGCGGCGAGACGTATGCACAAGCCGACCGCGGTTTCGGGCGAGAGCTCCGGGTGGCGGTCGATCGCGTCGCTCAGCGCCCCCGCGGCGGACGCCCAGCCATTCGTGATCGGCGCCAGACGCTCGACCTCTTCCAGGAGCGCGCTGTCGGTCGGCGATTCGAGCAAGCCTTGCGACAGCACGCGTAGCGCCGCTGCTGGGTCCTTGCAGTCGTCTTCCAGCACGCGCGAGAGATTGCGGCGCATGTCGATGCGAGCATCCGCCGAATCCGCGAAACCGACGCGCTTCTCGTACAACTTGGCGAGCCGGTCCGTGAGGCCCCGCGCGCGGTAAACACCTTCCAGCGCCTCCGCTGCTTCCTCGAACAGATCGCGCTGCTCGGTCAGCTTCTCCAACTCCTCTGCCGCGCCTTCATGGTTGGGTGCGCGCTCGAGCGCCATGCGCAACGAGGCAAGCCCGCGCGCCGGCTCCTTGAACTTGCCGATCTGCAGCGTCGCGAGGCGATAGTAGAGGTCGGCTTGCGTCGCGTCCGCGCTCTCCACGCTGACTCGCCGCTCCAGGATCTCCGCCACTTTTTCGTGGTTTTCCAGGCGCGTGTACAGCCGGTCGAGCGCGGCGAGCAACTCCGGGCGATCACCCGCTTGCTCGACGGCCTTCGAGTACGCCTCGACCGCGCGCGCGTCGTCTTTCAGGTGCTCTTCGGCGACGCGACCGAGGCGCACGTATAAATCCTGCGCGAGCTCCGGATCGAACGTGGACGAGGCGCGCTCCGCCAGCGTATCCGCGTAGCGCGTGAAGCCCACACCGGCCGCCGCCAGCCGCTCGAGCTCCGTGTGCAGCTCGCGCGCGTCCGGCCGCTCCGACAGCGCGCGCAGGAGCGCCGACTCCGCGTCGGCCGGCTTGTTCATGCGCAGCTCACAGACCTCGGCGATCGCGCACAGCGTCTGCATCCGCTCGGTCGGCTCGCCCTCGATCGTCAGTCGCAGCTCGAGGATGGCGACCAGATCCGCCCAGCGTTCACTCTGGCGGAGCACGGGCACCAAGATCTCGGCCACGGTTCGTCGTAGATCCTCGTGTGATTCACCGATCGCGCGCGCCGCAGCGATGCTCTGCGCGTCACCGGGTGCGTCCTCGAGCGCGGAGCGATACGCCTCCAGCGCGTCTTCGTAGCTGTCGAGCTTGCCGGCCAAAGTGGCGCCGATTTCACGGCGCAACTCGGCGCGCGCGGCCGGGTCCGAGCTAGCGCCAGCCTGCAACTTCAGGTTGTCGAGCAGCTCGTTCCACATCGACTCCGCGCGGTACAAGCGGTTGAGCGACGACAGCACGCCCGGGTCGCCCGGGCGCACAGCGAGCGCTTGCACCAGCGATTCGATCGCTCGCGGGCGATCCGAGAGCTGCCGTTCGTGAGTCGCGGCGGCGCTGATCAGGAGCGTATACTTGAGGTCACCGTCCTCCGCGTCGGTCAGCTCCACGCGGCGCTGATAGAGCTCGACCAAGCGCTTCGGCTCGTCGCGGCCCTCGTACAGCTCGGTCAAGCAATCGACGGTGAACGCGCTTTCCGGGTCGAGCTCGAGCGCGCGCTCATAGGCGCTGACGGCGCCCGCCGGATCCTCGAGCATGTCGCGCTTGGCTTCGCCGACACGACGCCACACGCTGGCGCGCTCTTCGTCGTCGAGCAGGAGGTCGGCCTTGGCCGTCAACACTTGCACGAGCGCCGGCCAGTCGCTGAGCAGCGTGGCGAGCTGCTCCATTTTCTCGAGCGGCTCGAGATCCGACGTATCGGCTTCATGGAGCTTGCGATAGGCGAGCAAGGCGCGTCGCGGATCGTCGCGCCGTTCGTTGTGAACGCGCGCGAGCATCGCCAAAATATCGCGCCGGCTCGTCAAATCCGGGTTCTTGTCGAGCACGGCGTCGTAGGTGTCGGCGAGCTTGTCCCACTCCCGGGTGGCCTCGCTCAGCCGCTCGTAGTCCGCGCGGGCCTGCGCGTCGTCCGGGTCGAGCTTGACGGCCGCCTCGAGCGCGCGGCGCGCGCGGTGTTGATCGTCGCCGCGCTTTTCCCAAAGCTCGGCGGTCTCGCGCAGCACGAGCACCTTCTCAGACGCGTCCTGAGCGAGCGCGTAGCGGTCCTCGTTGAGCGTGATCGTGCGACGCCAGTCGTCGAGCGACTCGTAGATCGGCCGCAGCACCTCCACCACGCGCTGGCGCTGGTCCTCGTCCTTGCGCAGCGCCTCGAGCTCCGCGAGCGCCTCGGGGTGAGCCGGGATCTCGCGCACGATCTCCTCCAGCTGATCGACGGCGCGCTCGGCGTGCTCGAGCTTGACGTGCAAGCGCGCGAGCTCGAGTCGATACACGGCGCCCGCGCTGGGCGCCGCCGCGGACTCGGCGCGCCGCAGGTACAGCTCGCTCAGGTCGTCCCAGCGCTGACGCTCGCGATAGAGCGCGGTCAACGCGTCGAGCGCGCGCGCGTCCGTGTCGTCGACGTCGAGCACCGCGCGATACGTTTCGATCGCCTGATCGGCGTCGTTGAGCTCGTTCTTTTGCAGGCCTGCGATCGTGTGCAGCACGGCGAGGCGATCGGCGGGCTCGAAGCGATGATCGAGCGCCGCGCGGTACAGCTCGACGCGCTCCTCGTGCTTGGCGGTGCGCTGCAAGATGCCGTCCACCGCGTCGAACAGCGCGCGGCTGTCCGGCTCGAACGAAAGAGCTCGTCGATAAAAAGAGAGCGCTCGCTCGAGCTCGCCGAGTGACGCGAACAGCTCGCCCGCCCGACGCGCGAGCTTGGACGTGACGTCATCGTCGCCGTTCTGCTTGCCCAGCTCGCCCGCGTAGATCTCGGCCAAGCGGCGCTCCGCACCGGCCACCTTGGCCAAACGCTCGAGCTCGGACTGCGTGCCGGTGGCGCCGAGATCGTCGGCGAACAGCTCGGCCATCGTGTCGAGCGCCGCGCGGTAGTCTTCCTTCTGCTCCTCGTACAACTTGGCCAGCCGGAGCAAGAGGTCGCGTCGCTCGTCGGCGTCGCTCACGTACGAGAGGCGGGCGCGGATCGCGTCCATCACGCGCACGAAGTCGCTGCGCATCAAGTATACGGGCTCGAGCAGAGCCGCTGCGCGCGCGCGGTGCTCCGGCTCCTGCACGTCGGCCAAAATACGCTCGAGCTCCGCGATGACACCGGCGTGCTTCGGGTCGAGCGCGAGCGCCGCGTCGAGCTCGTCGAACGCGCGGCCCAGATCGTTCTGCTCGCGCGCGGCGACCCGCGCGATGTTGACGTGCAGGTCCGCGGGCTTGCCGATGCTCGAGTCGATCTGCCGTTCGTAGAGCGAGATCAGATCGCTCCATTGGGCGACCG
>DASYCR010000563.1:0-8323 GCA_036500095.1 Polyangiaceae bacterium | reverse complement strand
GCGACGCTGCAAGTCGCTGATCCGACGACGCACGCGCTCGAGGACGCGCCGACCGTCGCGGGCCAATCCATCACCGGCAACAACGTCCGCACGCGCGCGCACAGCTTCAGCTACCCGGCGAACGCCCAGTGGGTGCGGCTCAACGTCAGTAAGCTCACGGCCGGCAGCGGCGGGCTCGCCCTCGACGAGATCGACATCCACGACGTGTCGAACGGCTCGCAAGATACCTGGTTGTTCTTCGGCGACAGCATCACGGCCTTCGCTTACGACCGCAACACGCCCGCCGATCAGCCGAGCTTCGCCGAGGTGATTCACGCGGCGCACCCGAGCTACTTTCCGGCCATGATCGACGCAGGGATCGGCAGCGAGCTCTCCGTCGACGGCAATGGTCGCTTGCAACAGTTGTTCGATCTGAATCCCGACTACCACTTCGTCGCACTTGGTTACGGCACCAATGATTCATGGGGCACCGGCAAGGATCCCGCGGGGTTCACTGTCACCATGCAAAGCTTGGTCGACCAGATCAAAGCGAGCGGGCGCGTGCCCGTGCTCGCGCGCATCCCGTATGCGCCGATCATGCCCGACCACGAGGCGATCCCCGCGTTCAACACCGCGCTCGACGGGCTCACGACCAAGAACTCGCTCTCGACGGAAGCGGACCTCTACACGTTCTTCTTCAACAACCCGCAAGACCTGATGATGGACATGGTCCACCCGCTCCCCGCCGGCCGCATCGGCATGAACCAAATCTGGGCCGCCGCTTGCGATAGCGCGTACGCGCCTTGAAGGGGCGGCGCAACTCCGCGCAAGGCGACTCCGCGCAAGGCGAGCCCGCGCAAGGCGACTCCGCGCAAAGCGACTCCGCGCCAAGCGAAGACCCTAAGACACTTTTACAAGTAACAAATGTTACTTGTAGCGCCCGGTGGAAGGGGCTTGCCCATCGATATTTCGCGAGCGCTTGAATCGCGACCGCTGACAAGAACCGCAGAGCAAGTAACATTTGTTACAAGGCGGCGGGGCTTCGAGGGCCTTGCCGGGATCGGCGCGATACCGGACGACACAGCTGCGCGCTATCGGCTAGACGAGCGCTTGGATCAACGCGGGGACGCCGTAGGCGATGAGCGCCGTGATGATGCCGCAGACGATCAGCGTGCGGCGCATGGTGCGGGCAATCGAGATGGTGGCGACGTTGAGCGCGCGGAGCTTTTGGCGCGCGGCCTCGGCTTGATCGAAGAGGGCTTGGGCCTGCGCGCCGTGCAGCTCTTTCGGGATCAGGTTGGTGGTGTCGCAATAGACGCAGCGCACGTCGGCGCGCTCGGCGCGGGGCAGCTCGCCGCCGCACGCGCGACAACGGCACGCGGCGCCCGCGATTTGGGGCGCGCGGGCGAGCAAGAGCGGGCGCACGGTCTTGCGGTAATGGCCCTTGCCGCGCCAGAGCGCGACGCTGAAGGAGAGCCCGATGCACAGCACGAGCAGCGGCCCGAGCGCGCTCGACGCCGCCATCTCCAAGAGCGCCCCGCTCGGCAACTTGTCCACGTTCGGCAGCACGGTGTTGGCGAAGCTGACCAGCGTGGAGCCGAACACGAGCGCCGCCACCGCAAAATAGAGGCCGGACACGCGCAGGAACGCGCCGCGATCTTCAAAGATGCTGGCGAGCGCGCCGTCCACGCCGCGCAGGGACGCCGCGCGCTGCTGGGCGAGCGTCAGCCGATTCTTGATCTCGAGCACTCGCCCGAGCTCGTCGGGTGGCAAGAGGTCGCGCGCGCCGCAATAGCGACACGTGATCGACGAGTCCGCCGCGAGCTCCATGCCTCCGCCGCAGTTGCGGCAAACGATCGGCGTTCCGTCGCGCAGCCCGCTCACGCGCGCTTCCCGTTCGCGCTCATGCCGCGGCTCGCGCCAGCGTAGCGAGCAGCTCCGCCACGCGCTCGTGCACCGGGATGCCGAGCTCCGTGCGCTTGCCGTAGTCGAAGCCCATCGCCATGCTGCCGATCATGCCGCCCATCGCGGCCTGCATATTTTTCTGCTCGGGATCGGCGAAGACGGCGCCGTTGGCGGTGACCGCTACGTCGACCTCGGCCCAACCGCCGAGTAGCTCGACGAGGTTCGGGTTCTGCGCGAGCATGGCTTGGACGGCTTGCGGGTTATCGGCGAACACCACGAAGCGTTCGTCGATGGCGGCGATGCCGGTCGTCACGCGCTGCGAACACTTCGGTGAAAACACGCGCTTCTTGTGGCTGAACGCTTCACCGACGGCCTTGAGCGTGGAATCGAGCCGCTTGTCGGCGATGTGGACCGGAAAGCGCGGCGGCGCGGGCAACTCCGCGCTCCACGCGTTCGACACGACGTATGCGCTCTTGCCCTCGCTCTGCTCGAAGGAGGCCGAGGACGTGTAGTGGATGGGGAGGCCGTAGTAGTTGCGCACGTAGTGCAACTTGTAACCGCCGGCCTGCGGGTTCTTGGCGTCGGCGAGAGCGCGCGCGGTTTGAGCCTCGACGCCCGCGCTCTGCAAGTCCGCGTAGCGGTAACCCGTGCGCTCGAAAAACGCGTTGAACGACGGCCCCGCGTCGGCGAGCGCCTGCGCGGAGCGCTTCATCATCCACGAGCGATAAAAGAGCCCGAGCCCAATGACCAAGAGCGGAAAAATGAAGCTGGTAATGTTCATGCGACGTCGCGGCGCGGACGGCAAAGCTCGGCCCTCGCACCGACCGGCATTGTAGGCCACCCCTGACGCTGTTACGCAAGCCCCCGAACCCATGCAGAGCACGGAAATGTCACGACCCTTCACCGGAAAAAGCTTGCGGGCGATCGCGTGCCTCGCGCTCGTCTCGCTCAGCGCGTGTGGCGCGGGCGCTCCGGCCCCCGCGAGCCCCCAAGCGAGCGCCGCAGCGCCCTCTGCGAGCTCCGCCCTGGCCGGCGCGCAGGGCGGCGCAAGCGAACCCCGCGAACTGAAGCTGTCGACCGACTATTTTGGCGCCGAACGCGTGCACGGCGGCATCGCCATTTATGACACGCAAAATGCCGATCTCGCTTGCACGAACCGCTCGCTCTGTAACGAGCAGCGCTTGCCGGCGTCCACGTTCAAGATCGTCAATTCGATCATCGCGCTCGAGACCGGCGTGATCGACGACGCCGAGACGAAGCTGCCCTGGGACGGCAAGCAGTACAGCGTGCCCGAGTGGAACCAGGACAACACGTTGCGCTCCGCCGTGCGCGTGTCGTGCGTGCCATGTTTTCAGGCGATCGCGCGAAAGATCGGGACGGAGCGGCTGCGAGATTGGGTGACTCGACTCGACTACGGCAATCACGACATTGCCGGCACGCCCGATCGCTTCTGGCTCGACGGCGCGCTGCGCGTCACTCCGCTCCAGCAGATCGACTTCTTGCGCCGGTTCGACGGCGGCAAATTGCCGATTTCAGCGCGCACACTCGAGATCGTGCGCGACGTGCTCACGCTCGACGTCGGGCCGGACTTCGTGCTCCGCGGCAAGACGGGCTCGGTGATGCCGCCGCAAGATCCGATGGAAGCCGGCTGGTTCGTGGGCTGGGTCGAGCGCGGCGATCGCCGCGTGTTTTTCGCGACGCTGATCGACTCGCACGAGGCGGACGTCGACGTATTGCCCGTTCGGCGCCTGATCACGGAGCGCGTGCTACGCGAGCTCCAGGTGCTACCCGCAAGGTAGCGCCCAACCCGAAACGCGCTCCCACTCAAGAGCGCGGCTTGCTCGATAAAATAACCCGCCGGACGCGCCCCAACGCGGCGGTCCGATTCGAAGCCAATTGCTTGTAACACTTGTTACAAGGTCTCCGGGCGATGCCGGGTACCCACTCGGCCGCGAGCCCATCGGGCCGGCTACATCGCGCTTCGCGCGAGCTCACTTCCGCGGTTCCCCTCTCCCTCCTTTTTGCTCAAGCCGCCGCGCGACGCCAAAACGCGACCGTACCCTCTGCGCACGCTCGCCAGGTAAATTCGCTGGCGCGACGCAATCCGCGCTCGCGCAGGTCGCGTGCGCGCTCGTGGTCGAAAAATAGGCTCTCCATGGCTTCGCGGAGCGCGTCGGGCTCGCCGCAGGGCACGATCAGCGCGGCATCGCCGGCGACCTCGTCGAGCGACGAACCGGGGCTCGTGATCGTGGGCGCGCCCGCGGCCAGCGCTTCGAGCACGGGGAAGCCGAAGCCTTCGTAGCGAGAGGGGAAGACGTGCAGCGCGGCTTGACGATAGAGCGCTGGTACGAGCGCCTCGTCGACGTAGCCGCACAGCTTGACGCGCTCGCTGACGCCGAGCTCCTGACACTGAGCGCTCAGGAGCTTCGTGCGTGGGGCGCCGATGTTGCCGGCGATGATCAGCCGCGCTTCGCTCCGCAAGCGGCTGGCCGCGAAGGCCGCCACCAACGTCCCGAGATCCTTGCGCACGTCACCCGCGCCCATGTAGAGCACGAACGGCCCTTCCCCGGTCACGGGCAGCACGCGCTCGCGCTCGCGCTCGCTCTGTGTGGCGTTGAAAACGGCGTGGTCCACCGCGTACCAGACCACGTCGACGAGCTCCTCCTTCACGTCGAGCCGCGCGCACAGATCGCGCTTGGTCGAATGCGAGCAGGCCAAGATCCGCCGCGGGCGGTGGTAGCGCACGAACTGCAGCGCGCGGTAAAGCTTGTCCCAGTGGGGTACGCGCGGCAGGTACTCCTTGTAGAGGACGAGCGGGATCAGATCGTGGCAGGAGAGCGTGTACGGCGTCTGCGTGGTCAAGGGCAGACCCTTCGGATCGGTCAAATGCAGGAGGCGACCTTCGCGTTTGGCCAAGCGCTGCGCGGGACGACCCGCCTGCTGATTGCGCAAGAAAGAGGCCGAGTTGCGCGGCGGAAATGCCGGCCGCGCGCAGTACTCCAGCAAATCGTCGACGAGCTCGAGCGAGAGCACGGACGGCGACGCCGCGACGCCGCGCACATCGAGCGCCTCGCTGCTCGGCAGCTCCGACAAACCGCGCACGAGACCGCGCACGTAGCGGCCGATGCCACGCAAACTCGAAACGGTCACGAGCGGCGTCAGGTCCAGCAGGATCTTGGGGTCCGCCATGACCAAGACCTATGGCTTGTCGCCCGTGTGCGTGCCGAAGTTCTTCGACTTCCAAAAGCCGAGGCCCTCGTCCAGCACCGTCACCTTGGTGAAGCCGGCCTTCTGCAGCTTACCGGCGAGCGTGCCCGACTCCGCGTGCGGACACGCGCAATAACAGACGAGCCAGGCGTTCTTGGGCAAGCCGTCGAAGTACGGCGCGGGATCGTAAAAGGGCACGCTGACGGCGCCCGCGATGTGATCGTTCAGGTAGTCAGAAGAGGCGCGCGCGTCGAGCAGCGCCATGCGCGCGCCGCGCGCGAGCTCGCGCTGGATGATTTCGCCGTGCGTGGTTTTCGGGTAGGTCTCGAAGCCGACCGGCTCGGGGCCGTGCGGATTCAGCGGCACCGGACCGAGCGGGATCTTCTCGGGCATTTTGGGCGGCGGCGGCGCTTCGGTGCTGCCCGCGCCCCAGCCGCGCACGAGCGCAACCACGTCTTCGAGCTCGGCTGGCGTGATCACGTTCTCGAACGCCGGCATCTGCGTGCCAGGCCGGCCTTTGTTGATCGCGAAACGCAGAAATCCGTTGCTCGCGTTGCGCAAGAGCTCCGGATTGCCGATGCCGACGTTCTGCCCGCCGATGCCGCGCACCCCGTGACAGCGTTCGCATTCGCGCGCGTACACGGCCGCGCCGCGACCGGCGTCGCCGGTCAGCGGGCGTTCGTCGAGCACGGCGGGCTTGTCCTTGCTCCAGGTACGCAAGAACTTGCGCAGCTCTTCGACGTCCCGATGATCGAGTGGTCCGCCGCGCTCCTTGCCCCACGCGGACATCGTCGTGCCTCGCCGCCCGTTGCCGATCGCGTCGCGCAAGAACGCGTCGCTCACCGAGGCGAGGAAATTCGGGTGAGCCAGCCGCGGCGCTTGGTCGGCTTTGTAGCCCTCGCCATTTTCCCCGTGGCACACCGCGCACATGTTCCCGTAGACCTCCGCGCCGCGCGACACGGGCACTGACGGCGTCTTGCGTGCGCAGGCAGGGACCCCGAACAGGGCTACGAGTGCAAGGACGAACGAAGGGAGCCTCTGCATGAGCGTGGGCGACGGATCTACCAGATAGAGAATATTTTCGGACGCTGGAACGTCGGAATCTCGGGCCGGGCGCCGACGCGACGCAAGGCATCTTCATGAGTGATCTCAGGCTCTTGCAAAATGGCGCGCTGGCGCCTGGGGCGCACTTTCCTGGACAGATTTCAGCGTTCCCGATAGATCGTGAACCATATTTGCGAGCGTGGTGGCTGTCGGGCCGGGCGTCCTCGCACCAACCCTAGGGTGAGACCATGACGACTTGGAATTCGGTGAAGGGCCTGGCTTTGTTGATGGCGCTCTCGGCGGGCGCGTTTTTTGGGGGCTGTAGCAGCTCGACCAATCAAGGTGGTGGGCCAGGCGGTGGCACTGGTGCGGCGAGTGGCCTACCGCCAGGCACCGGCATCTGTTCCCCCACTTGCCCGAAGAGCTGCACGACAGACGATGTCTGTGCCACTCAGAACGGTGAGAAGTGCTGCAATTTCCCGACCGGCGGCGTCTGCACGTCCGCGGCCGCCTGCCCGGTGTTCTGCACGTCCGACGCGCAGTGCAACACGACCTTGGGCCAAGCCTGCCTGCAAACGACGCTCGGCTCACCCAAGGTGTGCACCACGCCCGCCTTGGCGTTCCAAACTTGCCAGACCGACGCGAACTGCTCGGTCGCAGGCGACGTCTGTTGCGGGATCTACTCCGAGAACGTGTGCATGCCGCCGTCTCTGTGTCCGAAGCAGTGCGCCCTCGACTCTCAATGCAATCCAGGCAACGGCGAGGCCTGCTGCCTCTCCGTCAAAGCGCTCGAGCCACGGCTCAAGGCCGCGGGCCTTTGCCTCAGCGCAAGCGCCGGGACCTGCCCGAAAGCTTGCCAGACCTCGAATGACTGCACGGGTCAGCTCTGCTGCAACGGCATATGCTCGACGACCTGCGAGCAGCAGTGTCAGCAGAGCAGCGACTGCACCGGAGAGATCTGCTGCAAGGCTCAGACTTCGACGCCGGGGCTCGTGCAGTTCGCGGTCGCGCAAGGCTGCACGGGCACGCCTTTCTACGCCTGCGCCACGGAGTGCTCAACCGGTTGCACGTCGACCGCGGGCGGCGCCACGTGCGACAACTACCCGAGCGGTTGCATCTACTCCGAAGACTCCGTCTCGTGTGGGCAGCACCTCGGTTGCACCTGGGACGGGCTCGAGTGCACCGGCACCCCGACCAACTGCCCGACGCTCCACACAGACGAGACGTCTTGCTTCGCAGACTTCGATTGTGAGTGGAACAGCGGGACCGGAACCACCTGCTCCGGCACCCCGACGCCTTGCGCACAGCTGACACCGTCCACCTGCAGCCTCACCGCTGGCTGCGTGCTCAGCTCGGGCGGCGGCATCACGCCGACCTGACACCCTAAGGCAGCTGGCCGACGCGCCGCTCGAGGGCGCTCTGAACGGCCACCGGAACGCGATCCAAAAAATCGTAACCGGTGGCCGCTTCTATTTGATCGATCGAGGTCACGAACTCGCGCATGTCGTGGCCTGCCACCGAGCGATCGTTCGGCATCTGGAGCGCGTAGAGTTCGCGATCCAGGCTCAGATCGGCCGCTGTTTCGCCGTCGCGCAGGACCGCGATGATCTTGAACGTGGCGACCGGGACCGCGACGCCCCCGCCGATCCGCGCGCACGGTTCGCGGAAGACACCGCCCGCGACGATGTAGAGCGCCGCGCCCGGCTCGCGCGCGCGATCGCGTTCGAACTTCTCGAGCTCTTCCCAGGGTCCCGCGTTCAGCTCGTGGACCTGCGGCACGATGTTGGTGAACACGAACGTGCGCGAGTTGTCGGCGAGCGAGTCCTCGCGATCGGCCGACGGACACAGGTGCCCGCGGTCGAAGCCGCTACGCCGATAGTCGCGTTCGCTCACCCGGTAGAAGCCCGACGGCAGCAGTGGATCCGGCCGAAAATCGTCGCGGCGTTTGACGTGACCCAGGTAACTCGCGTCGAGTCGCCAGGCGACCCAGTTCGGCACCTTTCGTTCGGCGTTGTACGAGAGCACGTACGCGCCTTCGTCGAGCAGGTGGTCGTCGGACGGATCGGCATCGCGAGGCACGCCGAGCGCGACGTGGATACTGTCCTCGACATGAGCCGCGGGCTCTCGAGATGCTGGCGCGGCAGGCCGCTCTGGGGCTGACTGAGAGCGCTCGTCCGCGCGCGGCGCG
>DASYCR010000562.1:0-7345 GCA_036500095.1 Polyangiaceae bacterium | reverse complement strand
TCGAACGGCGACACCGGCGATCTCCTCGTGCTCAAGTACGATGCCGCCGGCAACAAGCTGTATTCGACCGAGTACGGTAGCGAAGAGGACGACCAGGTAAGCGGCGTCGCGCTCGACTCCACGGGCAACAGCTTCGTAGGTGGGTCCACCACGGGCACGCTCAAGCCGCGCGCGATGGGCGGCGCCTTCATCGTGCGCTTCGACGCTACGGGCAAAGCGTACTGAATCCGCACGGGTGGCGCGGAGCCACGAGTTTGCTTCGCCGCACGCTTGAAACTCGTGGGTGCCTGTGAGGGATCACGGGTTTTGCAGCGGGACCTTCAGGCGCTTGACGATCGCGGCGACTGCGGGGTTATAGCCGTAGTCCGCCTGGGCCTCGTCGGTGACCTTCGGGCAGATCGACGCGGGGATCGCGTTTTTGCCGAAGTCGTGGAGCACCGCCAAGAAGCGGAGGCCCGGATAGCCCTTGGCGTAGTGCTGCGTGGCCGTGGGCGCGCCGCCACCCGGCGGGTTACAGAGCGGGCTGTTGTAGCCAGTGACCGGCGCGAGATCGCCATCGCCTTCCGGTGAGCAGTCACACGCTTGCATGCCGGGCATACAAACCTTGGGCGGGGTGAGCGGGAAGATGCACGCGTACTGCAAGTCGTCGGCGTTCACGATGTTTTGCTCGTGGCCGTTGATCACGTTCGCCTGTGGATTTTGCGACGTGTGCGGCACGAGCATGGCGGTCGGCTCGACGGGATTCGCCTGCGCAATGGGGAGCGTCGTGCGATCGACGTCGGTCTCGACCATGAACGGATCGCTCGGCAGCACGGGCGGCGGAGCGATCGGGTCACCCAGGATGACCGGCCAACGATTGGCCGCGTCGAGCTCCTCCGCCGTGAAATACGTGAGCTGGTTCGGCGTGTCGCGTGTGGCGTCCGTTGCCAGATCTTGCCAGGGCACGCCGATGATCGCCGAGAAAAATACCAGGCTGTGATCGCGCCTGGACGTACCGACTTTGCCGCCGGCTGCGACGCCGATGCTCGGATCGAAGAGCGGGTTGACCACTGGGTTGCAGCCGCCGGGGCCAACGTAGTTGTCGAGGCGCCCTTCGCTATCCTTGCAGATCGTGGTCTGCTGGAGCGCGTTCGAGTAGCGCACGGTTGGGTAGAGCAGGTCGAAGCCGAAACGACGCTTGGTGTCCCAGCAACGCAGGGCCACGCTGTCCGTTGCGGCGGTCAGATATCCGCCGTCCAGTTGGCAGCTCGGATCCTGGACCGTTGCGGTGATGCCACACTGCGGCGGAGGTACGCTCGCGTCACCGCAAGACATGCAGCACCCATCATTCGCGTCCGCGTCGCAGAAGTGCGTGGAGCGAAACATGCGGTTGTCGGCGCCGTTGAGCGTACGGCTCGCGAGGAACCAGCCGAAGCCGGCGTCCGCGATCGAGCAATCGTTCTCGTCGCTGAGCGCGACGATGGCGAGCACGGAGTCCGGTCGCAAAAATTGGCTGCGCTCCATGAGCAGCGTCTGATTGATGCCTTCCTTGGTGGAGACGTCGTTCATGACGTCGACCGTGTTTGGCGGCTCCGGATCGACCAGAAAGCGGTACCAGGCTTCGAGCGAGGCTTCGTAGCCGCAGCCCGCTTCCCCCGTGGCGACGACCTGTGTGGCGATATCCGCGCTGAGCTTGTTGGCGTCGGTTTCATCGCCCGGCGGTGTGTTCTTGGGCGCCGGTGGATTGGCCACCGACAGCGGATCCCAGGCCAAGAACCCGCTGTTGGCCCATTGCTCCAGGCCTGGACGCACCGAGCCGAGCGCCTGTCCGCGATCGTCCCCGTTGGTGGCGGTGGTGCACACGTCGCCGCCGTGCGAACCCAAGCTGGAAGTCACGATCGCGATGTGAATGTCTTTGACGGGCGGGAATTCCGGCGCGCCCGTGGCGCACTGGCCGCTCGCGTCCACCGAGCCGCCGACTGGAGCGCCGTTCGCGTCCACGCAGATCGGTGTCACCAAGCGACTGACCAACTCCGGCACGGCCGCCGCGAGCACCGCCTGTTTGTCCGCCATCGACGTGGAGTTGTCGATCATCAGCAAGAGATCGAGCTTGTTCGAGCTGGTCACCTGAGGAGTCGTGTCAGCGCCGCCCGCGCCCGCGACGCTGGCGCCGCCCGCAGCGAAACCAATGCCGCCCAGGCCCCCACTGGCGATGAAGCCGCTCCCGCTCGCGCCGCCGCTGGCAGCGACGTCATTGCCGCCAGTGCCGGAGCCACTGGCGCCGCCGCTGGAGTTCTCGACTTTTCCGCACGCGCTGAGCGCGCCTGCCACAGCCAGCCAGCTGACTACTCTTCCCGTCCACCGATAGAACATCTCAGTCTCCCTTGCTTCTCGCCGGCAGCTGGCGGCACACCCAAAAATCCCGGCTGGGCCTGCAAGCCAAGCAGCGGTCCGCTCATCCTAGCAGCAAGAACGACGCGGCGCCCGGGCCTCTGCCGTGCAAGCTTCGCTACCAGCTACGGCGCAGCAAGACCTGGCCGAGCGGATAGTCGCGATGCAGGGGCAGGAGCACCCCGTCCACCAGCTCATGCACGTATTTGACGATGCGGTGGTTACGCCGCACGCTCACGCCGTTCACCAAGATGCCGGTCGAACCGGAGATCGCCGCGGACGTCCAACCGCTCGGATCGCCCGCGGTCGGGCTCGCGCCGGGGTCGACGCGTTGCACGACGCCGACCACGAGCTGCGCTGCGGGAACGCGCGGCGAAGCCCACTCGAGATGCACTTGCACCTGGCACGACACGCGCGGTTCCGCGCTCAGCATTTCGAAATAACCGGTCAGCGTGAACGGCAGTGAGCGCTGCCAGCTCGCCTCGGCATCACGTTGGGCGGCGCTCGCGCGCGGCGTCCAAAACACGCGCAGGAAGAGCAACACGAACGCCGTCACCGCGCACGCGCCCGCCGCGGGGCCCGCGAGGAACGGGTCGACGAGGCCGCTCGCGAACAGCGCGATCGACGCGAGCAAGCCGACGAGCGCCGCGTATTGCACGAAGCGCGCTCCGCGCAAGAGGGGCGTCCCGTAGTGCCCACCGAGCGCGACGGCGAGATCGTCGTCACCGCGCGCGTTCGCCAAGGCCGCCGCGCGCGCGGCGAGCTCGGCGTGACGCTGCTGTCCCTCGGCGGCCAAGCGCTCGAGCTCGGCCATCGGCGTTTGCGGCCAAGCGGGGTTCGCTGCCGGCGCGGCGCCTGGCATTGCGTAACCGGGCGCGCCCAGAGCCGGGCTCGGCGCAGGCGCGCCGTATTGATAGGGAACATGGGGCGCCAAGCCGCGCTGTTGCAGCATTTGATTCACCAGGGCCGCTTGCTCGGCGGCGCGCGCGTGATGCGGCAGCACTGTCTGACAGTACGGACAGTTTTGTCCGCGCATGTGATCGAGGCTCAGATTGGCGCCACAGTGCTGACAGCGAGCGACGACTTGATTCAAGCGCGCCTCCGGCTGCTCATCCCGGCTGCACGTGCGTTGCCGGGACCCACTGCTGGGTGCCGTTGTCGAACCCCACCAAGTATTGGCCCTGAGCGACTTGCCGCACCTGCCCCGGATATTGATTGCCGTCGGGCCAGCGCACGAACACGCGCGAGTTCGGCGCGATCGCGCCGGGCTCCGCGGGTGCGGCTTGCATGGCCGGAACCTGCGGTGCCTGCGCGGGAGCGGCTGCTTGCGCCGGCATCTGAGCTTGGGCAGGCGCAGCGCCGCCTGCGCGCGTGACTTGCGCGCGCTTCGGCTGACCACCTGCGCGCAGGCGCGCTTCCTCTTGGCCGACGAAGCCGTGGTGATTGGCGAAGCGCTGCATCTCGCGCGACATGGTGGCGTTCCATTGCCCGGCGCATTCCGTCCAATCGCTCTGGCTCACGCCCGAAGCCTGCACGGCCGCTTCGAACCCGAACACCTTGATCGCGGCGCTGACAGCCACGAAATCCTCGTAGCTCATGCTGGCAGCTCCGCCTTTGCGCCTCGCCAGCGCGGCTTGATAGAGCGGCATGTAAGCCGTCGCGACGCGGCCCATCAGCGACATGTCTTGCATGCGCGCGGTGAAGCCGAGCTTGGCGGTTTCAAAGTCCGCCGGATTGACGCCTTCTGCTTGCAGCACCTGCGCGATGCGCTGCGGGTCGTTGTTCAAGTCGGCGATCGCGGCGCCCAGATCCGCGTAGCGCTCGAGCGAGATCCCTTGGATCGGTTGCATCGCCGGATCGCTACCCGCCGGCGCACCATACGTCTGCGGAGCGCCGTACGCCTGCGGAGCGCCGTACGCTTGCGGAGCGCCGTACGCCTGCGGCGTCGCGTTGAAGCCCTGCACGCCTTGCGCCAGCGCGCGCTGTTGCATCTCGGCTTGCGCGATATGCACCTGGGCCTGCGCGATCGACACCTGTCCCTGGGCCATCACGCCCTTCATGTCGTTGGTGAATTTCTTGCCCATGAACAGCCGCGTAAACCAACCGCTGATGCCGCCGAACGTCTTCTTCTCGGCGTTGTCCAGCGCGGCGCTCGCACCCTGCAAAGCCGCTCGTTGCCTGTCGTAGTCGTTCGTCATGTGCTTCCTTTGGCCCGCTCCGCAGACCGCCGCGGCTCCCCGCAAATAGGGTTTACGACTAAGCGCTACGCCCGCGCGCTGCAAGACAATCCGATTTTTCTGCCCATATCGAGTCGGCGACGGCGGTCAGCTTCGGGAGGAACGGGCTCTCCGGCGCGGTCTAGTTTTCTCGTGATCTAGCTCGTTTGAGTGTGCCCGAGCCGATAAGGGTGTATCTTGTAAAGGATGCGCGCTTTCTGTCTTGCGTGTGCTGCGTTGCTCGAGCTCGGTTGTGGTGGTTCGTCCTTTAGCGCTGCGGGGTCTGCGGGCTCGAGCGTGAGCGGCGCGGCGGGTGCTGCCGGGAGCTCGGTCGGCGGTGCCTCTGGCAGCACCGGGCAAGGTGGAACATCCAACGCGGGCCGGGGCGGAAGCGCGGGCGTGAGCGGAGCGAGCGGCAGTGGGAGTGGGGGAGCGAGTGGTAGTGCGGGGGCGAGCGGCAGTAGCACGGCTGGGGCGAGCGGGAGTGCGGGCGCGCCCGCGACGGTTTGCCCGGTGATGGGTCCTCCGCAAGGCGCTTGTAAGACCGGCCTGACGTGCAGCTATGGCGATGACATACGCGCACAGTGCCGCACGGTCGCTCAATGCGCGGCTGGGCACTTCATCGTCGGTGCCCCGGGTTGCAAACCGTTGATCGCTTGCAGTGCGGTGGTCGGCAGCCCATTCCAGGTTCACGCTGCGTGCGGCACCCTGGGTGACGACTGTTTGCTGTCGTCCGATCCCACGTATGGTCCAACCTATTGCCGCTGCGATTCCTGCACGGGGCCGGTTTGCGGGGGGCCACTCAGCTGGGACTGCTTGAGCTCGCCGACCAAGCCCTGCCCGCTCACGGTGCCCAACGAGGGGCAAAGCTGTTCCGGCGCCGCGCCGAGCTGCACCTACGGCAACTGCGACATGGAGGACCAGCTCGAGGTCGATTGCGTCAACGGCTCCTGGCAGTGGGTGCCGCTGGCGTGCTCTACCTCGTCAGTAACTCCGCCAAACTGAGCGGGCGCTGACCCGTGAGCCGCTCGACGTCGTCGCTCACGCGAGCCAGCTCGCCCGCGGCGATCGCCGTGTAGGTGGAGACCCAGGCGTCGACTTGCCAGCCGGGAGCGCCCCAGCGCTGGCGCGACTCGTACGCTTCGGGAATGGTTTCATTGTGAAACGTGACCGCGCTGCCGCGCGCTGCCGAAAGAATCCGCGCGATATCGCTCATGCTCAAGGCCTCCGGGCCCGTCAGATCGTAGGTCGCGGCGCGGTGCGCTGTGGGGTCTCGCAAAATAGCGGTCGCGGCGCGGGCGATGTCCGCGCGCGCGACCAGCGCGACGCGACCCTCCGCGGCGGGTCCGCGAATGACGCCGTCGTCTCCGACCATGGCGTTCGTGAAGTCGGCGTACAGGTTGTCGCGCAGCAACGTGTAACCCATGCCGCTCGCCTTGATGTGCTCCTCGGTCAGGTAGTGATCGCGAGCCAGCGTGAACGTCGCATCCGGGGCCGCCGCGATGAACGACGTGTAGACGATCTGTTTGACACCGGCGGCCGCGGCGGCGTCGATGAAGGCGCGATGCTGCGCCATGCGCTCGACGCTCTCGGACGCCGAAACCATGAGCAGCGTTTCGACCCCCGCGAGCGCCCGAGCGGCGGCCGCGGGATCCGAGTACGAACACGAAAAGGTGACCGCGCCGTCGAGCGCCGGCGCTTTCGCGACGTCGCGCACGAGCAGCCGCTGCGGGACGCCGGCAGCAGCCAGGTTGCGTGCGACGTAGCCGCCGAGCACGCCGGTCGAGCCAGTGACTGCGAGAGTGGGAAGGGGCATGGTGGTCCTCAGCGGAGAAGTACGCGGGTCACGTGTTCAAGCCCCGCATGTGGTAGTAAGCGCGCATGCTTTCGTTGCGCCGCTCGCTGACGTTCTTCACGGTCTTACTCGCTCTTAGCGCGAACAGCTGTAAAAAGCCGCCGAATCCCAAGCTGCTCTACGTGAGCGCCGAGGCAGGCGGCGAGGTCGTGGTGGTCGACCCGGACAGCGCCACGGTCGTAGCGCACATTCCGGTCGGCAAGCGCCCGCGCGGCGTGAAAGTGTCGCGCGACGGCAAGCTGCTCTACGTCGCGCTCTCGGGCTCACCCCGCGGCGGGCCGAACGTCGATGAATCCAAGCTGCCGCCCCCGGACCGCGCCGCCGACGGCGTGGGCGTCGTGGATTTGTCGACGCGCAAGCTCGTGCGCACGTTTCCGAGCGGTCAAGATCCCGAAACGTTCGACGTCTCGCTCGACGGCAAGACGCTCTACGTCTCGAACGAGGAGACCGCGGAGCTGACGGTCCTCGATCTCGGCGCGGGTACGATCGTGCGCAAGATCGCGGTCGGCAAGGAGCCGGAGGGCGTCAGCGTGCGCCCCGACGGCAAAGTCGTATACGTCACGTCGGAGGAAGACGGCACCGTGACGGCCATCGACACCGGGACGCTCGCCGTACTCGCCACGATTCCCGTCGGTCTACGGCCGCGCGCGATCGCGTTCGACAAGGACGGCAGCGTGGGCTTCGTCAGCAACGAACTCGGCGGCACGCTCAGCGTGTTCGACGCGAACAAGAATGCCTTTGTCGGCACGGTCAAAATCGAAGCGCGCGTGATCCGCGGTCAACGGCCGATGGGTCTCGTGCTCTCGCGCGACGGGAAACAACTGTTCGTCAGCACGGGGCGGGGCGGAGCGGTGGCCGTGGTCGACGTGGCCAAACGCGATTTCGATCACATGATCGAGGACGT
>DASYCR010000561.1:0-2912 GCA_036500095.1 Polyangiaceae bacterium | reverse complement strand
CAGCTATTCGGTGACGAGGGGTTCCCGCACAACTATCACTTCACGCTCGAGGTCCACACTTCGTTCGTGTATCGGGGTGGCGAGACCTTTTCGTTCGCCGGTGACGACGACATGTGGGTGTTCATCAATCGCAAACTCGCGATCGATCTCGGGGGCCTTCACCAGAGCGAACGCAAAGACCTGACGCTCGACGAGATCGCCTCGGATTTGGCGATCAGTCCCGGCAACGAGTATTCGCTTGCGTTCTTCTTCGCCGAGCGACACACGATCTCCTCGGAGTTCACCGTGCGGACGACGATCGCGTCGGCGGGGACGTGTCCGTGAGCCGCTTCTGCTGAGGGGTCCGCTGGCTGACTCAGAGCGGCTCAACAGCGGGGCGCTCGTGAGCGACGATCTCCGCGTCGCGAGCGAACCCAGGCGCGCGCGCGCGGGTTGCACGCCGGGCGACCTTTGGCTCCGCGCTATCGTAGATATCGAGCCAGAATGACTCGACGTCGCGCCGCACGAGCCAGGGCGCTTCGCGAGCGAGATCCAAGCCGAGCGTGCACACCACGATCGCGTGGCGCGTCGCGACGGCGCGCAAGCGCGCGAGCACTTCGAGCAGCACGAGGCCGGTGAAGGGCAAGTACAGGAAGAACACAGTGCCGTCGTCGAGCGGGGCGTGGCGCGCGTCGGCGCACACGAAACGCACGTCCAATCCGCAACTCACGGCGGCCAAACGCGCCCGCGCGGCCAGCGCTTCTTGTAGCTCCACGCCGCGCGCCGTCGCGCCCGTCAGCAGCTTCGCGAGCAACACGACTTTGCCCAGGCCCGAGCCCAAGTCGATCACGACGTCGTCCTCGACGACGGGCACCTCGAGCAATAGCCGCACGATCGCGGCGACCCCGCTCGCATGGTAGCCGATCAGGTGCTCGCCCGGCGGCGCCACCGAGGGCTGCTCGCGAATGCCGAGCAGCTCCTCGCACACGGCATCGCGCTCGCTTGGAGGCAAGCGGGCCAAGCGCGCAAGGAACTCACGCGCCTGCATCACAGCGCGACGCTAGAACGCGTAGCCTATGGAGAACAAGGCTCGCGGGCGGAACCCACCGCCGCCGATGATCGCGCTCGCGAAGTTCAAGCCGTCCGTGGCGATACTCTTGCTGTTCTTGGTCGATTGAAAGCCCGCACCGCCACCGATCACGAAGCCATCGATCACCGCTTGGCCTCCGAAGTCGAGCGCGAAACCGTAGCTCGTGAAGGATGTGCTGCAGCTGGGCGTCGTGCAGAAGATTCCTCCCGACTGCTTGTACGAGGCGAACAGAAACGACGGCCCGACGAAGAAGCCGTTCGGTCCCTTCTGGCCCGTGTAGAAGCGGTAGCCGAGCTCGCTGCCGAAACCGGTAAACTTGCCCAAACTGGCGCCGTTGAGGGTGCCGCCGTCTACGCTCGTATAGGATGGATTCAGCGTGATTGCGTGGTGCATGGCCGGCAAATAATCGACCTGGACGCTGTAGCGACCGATGATCAGCGAGAGGGGGTAGCCGGTAATGGCCACGTGCCGCATCTCCGCGTCTTCACCCGCTGCGGGCGCCGGTTGAGCGGCTGCGGGGGCGGCCGGCGCAGGGGCTGCCGCCGGTGCAGCCGCCTCGGTCTCTTCGTCGGCGCGAGCCGGACGCGTATGAACCAGTGACAGCGCGATCATAGTACCCAATAAAATCGTAGGAAGGTTTCGCATGGCGGCTCCGGGGGAAATGGGGAATTGGAACTAGGAACGCCGCTTGAACCGACGGACCAACCCTCCACCTTATTCACATTCCGCGCGTCGAGATAGACGCAAATGCCGCCTAGGGGATCTCGAGCAACGTGATGTCTGCGTGTAATACGACGGCGAGCAAGACATCGCCGTCTTTCGACACGTACAGCCGGTGCTCGCTTCCGGGCTCCATTGGGTGCAGATCTCCCGCGCGATAGACGCGTCCGGTCTCGTCCTCGTAGCAACCGTCTAAGACCAGCACGCTCTCGGTGCCTTGGTGCCGGTGACGCGGGAAAACAGAGCCCGCCTTCAGCCGCACGAGCCCGGTGTCCGCCGTCGCGACGCGCGGCCCGCCAGCAAAGTGGAGCAAGCTCACCCAAGGCAGCGGGCCGGGCTGCCACTCGGCCGGAACGACAGCGCGCTCGAAGATGCGCCGGAGTTCAGCGACGGGCAGGTCGAACAAGTCAACCAGCTTGCCGTAGAGCGGTGCGTAGCGCTCAGCCGGCGCCACGAGCGCAGTGAGCAACCGCGCGCGCCCGGCAGCGAGCGAACCCGTGGCGACGAGCAAGGTGTTCGACAAGCTCACGACCCCTTCCGTCGCGCTGACGACGTCACGCTCGTTCGCGTCCGGCATGGCTTCGCGCACGAACTCCGGCGTGTCCTTTAGCTCGCGGGTCATGGCTTTACCTCGCATTCTCGCAGCGATCGCCGCAGCGAAGCCAATGCGGCCGCCACGCGCGACTTCACCGTTCCGATCGGCACGGCGATCCGTTCGGCGATCTCGCTCGAACTCAAGCCTTCGAAATAGCCGAGCACGAGCACCTCCCGCTGCTCCGCGCTGAGCGCCGCGAGCCGCGCGCGCAAACGGGAACGATCCGCTACGTCGACCTCTGCGACGGGATCGGCGAGCGTCGCGAGCAGTGTGTCGGCGCCCACCACCGTGCGCGCGACATTGGCCGATTTGCGATAGTCGATCGCTCGGCTGCGGGTTCTGAGGAGCAGCCAGGCTTTGACGCTCCCGCGCGTTCGGTCGTAGTCCGCCGCGCAGCGCCAGGCCTCGACGAAAACGTCGTGCACTAGGTCCTCTGCCTGGGGCCGCCCGCCGGCGATCCGCTCAGCGAGCCCGAGCATCTGCCGGGCGTGGCGGTCATAGAGCGCCGCGATGGCGGTCGTGTCACCT
>DASYCR010000560.1:0-13513 GCA_036500095.1 Polyangiaceae bacterium | reverse complement strand
CGCCGGGTGTTCGCGCCGGGCGAGCAGCGCGTGGCCGACCGCCGCCGCCGCGCCGACCGCCACGAGCAGCGCACAGACGGCGAGCGCCGGCCGCGCGAGCGCAGGCAGCCAACTCCGCGAGCGACCCACGAGCAAGCGCTCTCGCACACGCCGCTTGAGGCCGCTCGGCACCGCGTGCGGTTCCGTGGCTCGCAAAAGCTCGGAAGCCTCCGCCTCCAAGGACCCTTGCGCAAAGGCCCGCTCCCTCAGCCGTTCCATCGCTCGCCTCCGCCTTCCGTGCGCTTGTAGCGTGCATAGAGCTCGCAAAAATCTTTGCGCGCGTGATGCAGGCGCGTCCACACGGTGTTGAGCGGTGTATCGAGCAGATCGGCGATCTCCTCACCGCTGTAGCCCTCCACCTCGAACAGCACGAAGACGACGCGGCGTTTGTCGCTCAGTTTGGCGACCAGCTGCTGCACGAGCTCGTGACGCTGTTTATTTTCCAGAGCGGCGAGCGGCGAATGCCGGAGTTCCGGTATTTGTTCCACGTGCTCGCTCGAACCGAACGTGAGCACGCGCTGCACCCAACGCAGTCTGCGATAGCGCAGCACCTGCCGGCGCGAGATCTGGAACAGCCAACCGGCGACGTTATGTCCGTCGAACTCCGGCAGGCGACGGCGCACGACCAAGAACACCTCTTGTGCGAGATCTTCGTGATCGCGTTCAGGGGCGCCGAGCGCCTTGAGCCAGCGCGCGACGTGATCGAACCAGACGTCGTACAGCGTCGCGAAGTCCGGCACGGCGCGCGCCGGCATCCGACCCGGCGCTTGCGCGCCGCCCGGCTCGCGGACGTTGATGAGTCTCACGTCGAAGGAGGACACGCGGAGCCGGGAAGCTTCAATCGAATGCCGCGCTGAGTCCAACCCAAGCTCCGAACCAGACCGCGGGCGTGTGCGCCAGCACGCCGCTCGGCTCGAGGGCGAGCGGATAACGTACGGGAATAAAAGCGGAATACACGCCGGCAGCGGGGGAAACGGCGAGCCGCCGCAAACGAAGTCCCGCGCCGAGTCGGGCTCCGGGCTCCAGCCGCGTGACCGGCTCGCGCGCCCCCTCGGAAAGGTCCCGGAGCCTCAATACTGAAAGGATGGCCCCTCCCTCCACGTCCGCCTCGAGCGGGCCGGCCGCACACGAAAACCTCGCGCCGAAGTCGATCGGATAGCGCAGGACCGCGGCGCGCGCGGCGCCCACCGCGAGCTCCGCGCTCGACGCGGGCAGCACGCCGCCCAGCTCGAGCCCCCAAGCGTGCCACGAGTACGCCACGCGGACGAGCAGCCCGGCGGCGCGCGGCGTGTCCTTCACCGGGGCGAAGGAAAGCGCCGCGCCGACGCGCACGTCGAGCGGACGGCGCGTCTGCTCGCTCACCAGCGGAGTCGCCACGGGCGCCGGTGTAGCAACAGGCGGAGGCGGAGCCGGCGCGGGCTCCTCGGCGGTCTGATCGCTGCTCGGATTCAAGACCAACGCCGTAAAAACGGCGGCGACTTGCGCGCGCGCTTTGCAGTCGCGGTTCGGATCACTGTACTCGCGCGCGCGGCCGTTCACGGTCACGCGGTAGCGGTCTCCAAGATCCTCGAGCTCGAGCTCCGCTCGTTCGACCTCGGCCAACGCCGCCCGGCTTTGTTCATCGGAAGCGAGCGCCGAAAGCGCTTCGCGCACGGACGCCCGATCCGGGCAGCTTTGAGCGTCCTCGGCGACCGCGCGCGAAGCGAGCAGAAATCCCGCTAGAAGCGCGGCGTATGCGGCAGCAAATCCTCGCGCCACGCGACGCTCAACCGAGCACGTCGGCGATCGTGTAGCGCCCCGGCGGCTTGCCGATCAGGAAGCGCGCGGCTCGCAACGCGCCGTGCGCGAACAAGTCGCGGTTCGACGCGCGATGCGTCAGTTCGAGCCGCTCGCCGTTGCCGAGCAGGTGAACGGTGTGATCGCCGATCACGTCGCCGCCGCGCACGCCGAACACCCCGACTTCGTCGCCCGTGCGAGCTCCCACTTCACCGTCGCGGCCGTGCAGCTCGCGCGCTTCAGGTCGCACTTGGCGAATGGCTTCCACCAAGCGGGCCGCCGTACCACCGGGTGCGTCGATCTTTTTCTTGTGGTGGACTTCGACGATCTCGACGTCGAAGCCCGGCCCGAGGCGCTTGAGCGCGAGCTCCACGGCTTCGGCCAACACCTGAATGCCCAGGCTCATGTTGCCGGCCCACAGCACCGGCACGCTCGCTGCCGCGCGCTCGAGCGCGCGCTTGGCCGCCGCGTCCAGATTCGACGTCCCACTGACGATCGCCACCGCTTGGCGCGCCGCGAGCGTGACCAAGGGCGCCACGGCGCTGGCCGTCGAAAAGTCGATCACCACCTGGGCGCCAAGCAGAGACGACGCGACGTCCGCGCTGGCGACCACGCCGAGCGAGCCGAGTCCGGCGAGCTCCCCGAGATCTCGACCGAGCCCCGGATCGCTGCCACCGCAAGCGGCCCCGACGACGTCGATGTCACCCGCGGCTTGCGCGAGCCGCGCGATCGCAAGGCCCATGCGCCCCGTCGCGCCGTGCAGCGCGAGCTTCACGACGCCTCGTAAGCGGCGAGCGTCGCGGCGAGCCGCGCGCGACATTCGGCGGACGCTTCGACGATCGGCAAACGCACGCTCGCGTTCATGCGGCCCTTCGCGGCCAGCGCGGCCTTCGTGGGCGCCGGGCTCGGCTCCGAGAAGAGCACGCGATGCACCGGAAAGAGCGGCAAGCTCTTGTGCTTGGCCTCGGCAAAGCGGCCGCCCAGCGCGGCGCTCACGATTTCGCACAGCTGTTTGGGATAGACGTTGCTGGTGACGCTGATCACGCCTTGAGCGCCCACGCTCATCAGGGGTACCGTCAGCGCGTCTTCGCCGCACAGCACGGAAACCTGGCGTTTGGCCCGCAAAAGCAGCTCCTGCACGTAGAGCGCGTTGCCGGACGCATCCTTGACACCGACCACGTTCGAACAGGCGTCGAGCAAGCGCAGCGTCGTGTCGACGCTCAGGTCGACCACGCTGCGCCCCGGAATGTTGTAGAGTACGATCGGCGCGCTCACGGAGTGCGCGATCGCAGCCACGTGCTGAAACAAGCCCTCTTGCGAGGGTTTGCTGTAGTAAGGCATCACGACCATCACGGCGTCCGCGCCGGCTTCGACCGCGCTCTTCGCGGCGTCGACGCTCTTCTTCGTGTTGTTGGAGCCCGTGCCGGCCAGCAGCACCGCCTTGCCCTTGACCAGGCGCGCCGTACGCGCGATGAGCTCGCGCTGCTCGGCGTCACTCAGCGTGGGCGCTTCGCCGGTCGTGCCACAGGGCACGATTCCGCTCACGCCCGCCGCGAGCTGGTCACCAACGTGTCGTTCGTAGGCCGAGTAATCAATTTCGCTGCCGTCCGTCGAAAACGGCGTAACTATCGCTGTGAATACGCCAGCGAGCTCTGGGTGCGCCATCAGGCGCTTCTTTTCCCGCGTTCCCGAGCACGACGCAACTAGGGTCGACTTGGCCAGTCTTGGAAGAAAAGATCGCGATCTGGAAGCACAGCAAGAACCTGGGGAAAGAACCGGCGGGATTCACGCCCGCAATTGACCCCGCTCCAGCCCCAAGTACTATCAGCGACCCGGTCATGACCTCGATTCTTCCCGGTCGTCGGACCGCGATTTCCATGCCATCCGAACGCCCCAAGGGTTCGGGGCAGCCTTGCCTGGTGATCATCGCGGGCAGCGAAATCGGACGCCGCGTCGATCTGACCCACGAGGAGCTCGCGATCGGCCGCGCCGAGCAGTGCACGATCTGCGTGAACAGCGACATGGTGAGTCGACGCCACGCCGTGATCAATCGCGTGCTCGGCAAGTACGTGGTGGTCGATATGAACTCGACCAACGGCACGTTCGTCAACGACGAGCGCGTCGCCCAGCGCGCGCTGAAGGACGGCGACCTGCTGCGCGTCGGGAAAACGGTGCTGAAGTACCTCGAGAACAACCTCGAGCTCGCGTACATGCAGCACATCTTCACGTTGGCGAGCGTGGATGCGCTCACCGGCGCGTTCAACAAGCGTTACTTCGACGAGCAGTTCGGCAAAGCGATCGCCAGCGCAGAGCAAACCCACACACCGCTCGCCCTGATTGTGTTCGACATCGACCACTTCAAGAAGGTCAACGACAGCCACGGACACCCGGCCGGCGACGCCGTGCTCAAACACGTGGTCGCGGTGGTCAAGGCACAGCTCCGCGACAGCGACACCCTATGCCGAGTCGGCGGCGAAGAATTTGCGATCTTGGCAGCGAACAGCGCCTACGCGCAGGTACAGCAGGCGGCGGAGCGCATCCGCAGCGCGGTCGAGGCAGCCCCGACGGACGTCGCGGACAAGCGTATCTCGGCGACACTCAGCCTCGGCGTGGTCGAGCTACAAGCCGGTGAGATCCCGGAGCATTTGTACGAGCGCGCGGACGAGCGCTTGTATGCCGCCAAACATGGCGGCCGCAATCGAGTGTGCTGAGAGCATCGCTCGTGCGCGCTTAGCGCCGCGTCGGCGTGATGATGATTTCGCGCTCATGCGCGTCGTGCTAGAAATACAGCGTGACGCGGGCGCGGTTAAAAATGGTCTTCTTTGGGCGCGTATGCCGACGCAATGGTCCCCTGCTCGCGCTCGGCACGCTGCTCGCCAGTTCCTTGCTCACGCGCTGCGGCGGGCACACCAGCTCCCAAGCGGCCCCCGGCGCGGACGCGGCGAGCGCGGGCACGAGCGGCATCTCCGCGCAATGCAACGCGGCCACGGTGGCCCAGGATTGTCCGCTGCCCGTCTCCACCTGTAGCGACGCGACGACGCTCGCGTACTACACGAGCCCAGCGTGCGTCGCGGGCAAATGCCAATGGCTGCGCGCGACGATGGTCTGCAGCAATGCGGCGCCGTGCGTCGCGGGCGAGTGCGCGCCCTCGGTGACGACCACAAGTCCACCGCCGGACAGCGGCATCGCTTTGGACTCCGGTCTCGACGCGAGTCCACCGTTCGCGACCTGCGCCAGCGACGACGCGGGTCCCGACGCGGGCGACGCCGGAGCCTGCGAGCTACCCACGTCGGTTTGCGCCAGCGCGGATACCCTCCTCTACTTCACCGATCCGATCTGCGTGAACGGTGTGTGCCAGGCCGACGTGCACACGCAAGCTTGCGATTTTGCCTGCATCAACGGCGGCTGCCAGGGCCCCGCCCCGACGAAATGAGCCGGCGTTGGGCCTGGCCCGGGCTCGCGCTCGTGCTCGCGTGCTCGACCGCCGCGCCTTCGTCCGAGCCCTCTGAGGCGGCGACCCCGTTCACCTGCAAGAACCCGCTCACTCTACGGTTCATCCCCGACACGGGCGCCGCCGCCGAGCAGTATCTGTGCTTCGGCTTCGCGCTCGGCGCGCTCGGCGGCAAGAACGTGCGCGCCGTGCTGTGGGATCCGCCGGACGCCGCGAGCCAGTTTCAAATTCATCACGCGACGCTCTACGCGGTGACTTCCGACTATCCCGAAGGTCCGGTCGTCTGCGACGGCATGCCGGCCAATTCCGTGAGCTTGCACTTGTGGACCCCGGGCGGCTCCAATTTGATCTTGCCGGAGGACGTCGCGCTGCGCTTGCCCGAGGGCACCACGCGTTTCGTGGTCGAAGCACACGCGATGCGCATGGGGTCGGGGCCCGTCGAACAAGCCTCCGTCACGGTCTGCGAAGGCGCAGAAAGCCCGGCCCACCTGGCGGCATTCATGGGCTACGACGCGCCGATCCCGGCACTTTCCCCGATGCACCTGGAGACCGCCACCGGCTCATGCACGCTCGGCGGCGACGTGCACCTGTGGTCGGTCTGGCCGCACATGCACCTGCTCGGCAAAGAAGCACGCGTGGCCCTCGCACACGGCGCGATCCTGAGCGAGCTGATCAACGTAAACCCCTGGGACTTCTACGCGCAAAAAACTTACGCGCTGTCAGTCGACGCACACTCCGGCGATCTGCTCACGACGAACTGCACCTGGCAAAACACGAGCAGCGCCTACGTCTTCGGCGGTCCTCGGACGGAAGACGAGATGTGCGACACGGCGCTGATCGCTTGGCCCGCGGATAACGCGTTCTGCCGGTGACTCGGCGTCAGGCGGAGACGGCCTTGCGGCGTCCGTGCGCTCGCGTGTACGACAAGCCGGGGCGCGCGCCGCCGTCGAGACACTTTGCCGCGAGCAGCTCCGCGAGCCGCTCGCGCGCGGGCGACGGCAAGCGCGCGAGGCACGCGCTCGCGTAGTCCGGGTCGCTCTGACAACGCGCCAAGAGCTCCGCGACGCGGTCGCCGTAG
The DNA here is from genome assembly GCA_036500095.1 of Polyangiaceae bacterium. Lineage (GTDB taxonomy): Bacteria > Myxococcota_A > Polyangia > Polyangiales > Polyangiaceae > PMG-095. Next base: position 7,169 of record DASYCR010000560.1, on the reverse strand, counting down.
GCGACGCGGCACATCTCGCAGATGCCTCGCGTGAGCTCGGTTCGCCGAGTGCAGGAACGACATGTTCCGGTCGTTTTCATGGCTGCAATGGCGACCGCTAGCCAAATCACTCCAGTGTGGCCAAATTTCGCGACGCAAAAAGGGATAGAGCGCGGTCCCGCCGGCCAGATTTCGTGCTTTTTCTGAGACGACGCGACCGAAGGCCGCTATTTGACCAAGCATGGCGACCAAGTCACCGCCCGCCGATGCCGAGTTGAGCGAGCAGCTCGCTGACTTTCTCGACGAGCTCGAAGAAGTGATCGGCACCGATCCGAAAGCGGCTCTGGAGCTGGTCGAGAGCGTGGACGAATCGTTCGCCTCGCATCCGATCATTCGGCTCGCGCGCGCGCAGGTGGTTTGGGCCAATCAGGACCTGCCGGGAGCCCGCGCGCTGCTCGATGAGCTCTTGCAGGACGAGCCGGATTTTTCGGACGCGCACTACGCCCTGGCCGGCGTCCTCACGGAGCTCGACGAAAGTGATCCGAGGCGCATCACGCATCTGCTCAAGGTGCGCGAGATCGACGCGCGCGACGATGCAGAAGACGATTTCGACGTGAAGACGTTCGAACCGGGCATCCGCGCGGCGGCCGAGCAAACGCTCGCGGAACTCCCAGCGCCCTACAAGCAAGCGTTGCTCGGCTTGCCTATCTTGCTGGAAGAGCGGCCGAGCAAGCCGCTCGTCGAAGATGGCTTCGACCCTCGGGCCCTCTGCTGCTTCGACGGTCCGGCCCAGGAGGATCGCCTGGCGGACGACGTCCCGGCGCCATCACGCATCGTGCTCTTTACAGCCAATCTTTCGGGTGAGTTCGAGGACGAAACGGAGCTCGAAGAAGAAGTGCGCAGCGCGCTGTTGCAAGAGGTCGGCCAGTACTTCGACCTCGAAGACGAAGACCTGGAGCAGCTCGGGCTGGATTGACGTCCATGCCCATCCCGGTTGTCTCGGGCGGGCGGACGAGCCAAGCTCCGGGCATGCTCGTTCTTCGCGGATCGGCCGCGCGCTCCGCGGCCCGACTTATGCGGTTGCTCGCGCGTTTGCGCGAACGAAATTCGAGCATCTCCGCGGTCGACGCGCGCTTCGTGCATTTCGTCGCGCTCGAGGGCACGCTCGCGTCCGCCGACGTTGACAAGCTCGATCGCTTGCTGCGTTATGGACCGCGCAGCGAAGCACCCGCGGTCGCGGGCAGGAGCTTCTGGGTCGTGCCGCGGCTCGGCACGATCTCGCCCTGGGCGTCCAAGGCCACGGACATCGCGCACATCTGCGGGCTCGCGACCGTCGAGCGCATCGAGCGCGGCATCGTGTACACCCTGTCCGGCGCAATCGCGGACGAGCGCGCGCTGCTCGGGGCTTTGCATGACCGCATGACCGAATCGGTGCTCCAGAGCGAGGCCGACGCCGCCGGCTTGTTCAAGCACGCCGAACCTCGCCCGCTCGGCATGATCGACGCGCTCGGCGAGGGCCGCGGCGCGCTCGAACGCGCGAACCTCGAGCTCGGCCTAGCGCTCAGCGAGGATGAAATCGAGTACCTGCTGGAGAGCTTCCGCAGGCTCGGCCGCAACCCGAACGACGTCGAGCTGATGATGTTCGCGCAGGCCAACAGTGAGCATTGTCGGCACAAGATCTTCAACGCCGACTTCGTGATCGACGGCGAGAAGCAAGCGGCCTCGCTGTTCAAGATGATCCGGCGCACGACGGAAGCGAGCCCGGACGGCGTGCTCTCCGCCTACCGCGACAACGCCGCCGTGATCGAAGGCTCGCGCGCCGGACGCTTCTTCCCTACGCCCGAAGACGGCGTGTATCGCGCGCACTCCGAGCCGACGCACTTGTTGATGAAGGTCGAGACTCACAACCACCCCACGGCCATTTCGCCCTTCCCCGGCGCCGCCACCGGCTCGGGCGGCGAAATCCGCGACGAGGGCGCGACGGGTCGCGGCGCCAAGCCAAAAGCGGGACTCACCGGTTTCTCGGTGTCGAATTTGCGTCTGCCCGGCAAGCACCGGCCCTGGGAGCAAGACTACGGCAAACCCGCGCGGCTCGCCTCCGCGCTCGAGATCATGATCGACGGCCCGCTCGGTGGCGCCGCGTTCAACAACGAGTTCGGCCGCCCGAACCTGGCGGGCTATTTCAGGAGCTTCGAGCTCAGCGCGGACGGGCCCGCGGGGCCGGAAGTGCGCGGCTATCACAAGCCGATCATGCTCGCCGGCGGCATCGGCAACATCCGCGCGGGTCACGTGCAAAAAGGCGAGATCAAACCGGGCTCCGCGATCGTCGTGCTCGGCGGCCCGGCCATGTTGATCGGTCTGGGCGGCGGCGCCGCGTCTTCCGTCGCTTCCGGCGCGTCGCACGAGGATTTGGATTTCGCGTCCGTGCAGCGCGACAACGCGGAAATGCAACGGCGGTGCCAGGAAGTCATCGACCGCTGCTGGGCGCTCGGTGAAAAAAACCCAATCGTGTCGATTCACGACGTCGGAGCGGGCGGGCTCTCGAACGCTCTACCCGAGCTGGTAAACGACAGCGGGCGCGGCGCACTGTTCGACCTGCGCAAGATCCCGAACGACGAACCCGGCATGTCGCCGCTCGAGATCTGGTGCAACGAAGCCCAAGAGCGCTACGTGCTCGCCATCGAGGCCGCCGATCTCGAGCGCTTCGAAGCCCTCTGCCGTCGCGAACGTTGCCCGCACGCCGTGCTCGGGCGGGCGACCGACGACGGCACGCTGATCGTGGAGGACTCGCGCTTGGGAAAGCGCGCCATTGATTTTCCGTTGGCGGTGCTGTTGGGCAAGCCGCCGAAGATGACGCGCAGCGCGACGCGCACGAATACCCCTGAAAAACCGGCCGATTTGAGCGGCATCGAACTGGCGGAGGCGATCGCGCGCGTATTGCGGTTGCCCACGGTCGCGGACAAGACTTTCTTGATAGCCATCGGGGATCGCAGCGTGACCGGCCTGGTCGCGCGCGACCAAATGGTCGGCCCGTGGCAAGTACCGGTGAGCGACGTGGCCGTCACCGCGACGAGCTACGACGTCTACGTCGGTGAAGCGATGGCGCTCGGCGAACGCGCGCCGCTCGCGCTGCTCGACGCGCGTTCGTCCGCACGCATGGCCGTGGCGGAAGCCATCACCAACATCGCCGCGGCGCGCATCGCGCGCATCGCGGACATCAAGCTCTCGGCGAACTGGATGGCGCCCGCCGGCCACCCCGGCGAAGACGCGCGCCTGTACGACGCTGTGCACGCGGTCGGTATGGAGCTCTGTCCGGCCCTCGGCATCGCGATCCCGGTCGGCAAAGATTCGATGTCCATGCGTACGGTGTGGGAAGAAGCCGGCAACCAAAAGAGCGTCACCGCTCCGCTGTCTTTGATCGTCAGCGCGTTCGCGCCGGTCACGGACGTGCGCGCCACGTTGACTCCGGAGCTCGCACGGCACCCCGCCAACACGGTCTTGCTCTTGATTGATCTGGGTGCAGATCGCGCGCGCTTGGGTGGCTCGGCGCTGCTGCAAGTGTACGGTCGAGTGGCGGGGCCCGCGCCCGATCTCGACGACCCTCAGCGCTTGTCGTCCTTTTTCGACGTCATTCAGCTGCTCGCGGGCGAGCAAAAGCTGCTCGCGTATCACGACCGCTCGGACGGCGGGCTGTTCGTCACTTTGCTGGAAATGGCGTTCGCGGGCGGCGTCGGTCTCGACGTCGAACTCGACGAGCTGATCGGCGATCCGCGCGCCGCGTTGTTCGCCGAGGAGCTCGGCGCGGTGGTTCAAGTACGTGAAGCGGATCTGGAACAGGTCGAAGCGAGCTTTGCGCGACACGGCCTCGAGAAGTTCGTTCATCGCGTCGGACGCCCTGCCGCACATCAGCGCATCGTCATTCGGCGGCAAGGCGAGCTCCTGTTCGACGAGCGTCGTTCGACGCTGCGCGCGCTGTGGTCGGAGACCACGCACGCCATCCAGGCGCTGCGAGACGACCCCGAGTGCGCCGATGAAGAGCAAGCCGCGCGCCTCGACGAAAACGACCCGGGTCTGTTCGCCCGCCTGAGCTTCGATCCTGAGCAGGTGCCCGCTTTCTCGGGGGGCCAGGCCCGCCCGCGCGTCGCCGTCCTGCGTGAGCAAGGCGTCAACGGTCAGGTGGAAATGGCGGCCGCTTTCGACCGCTCGGGATTCGACGCGGTCGACGTCCATATGAGCGACGTGCTCGAGGGACGCGTCGTGTTGAGCGCGTTCCGCGGCGTCGTGGCCTGCGGCGGCTTCTCCTACGGCGACGTGCTCGGGGCGGGCGAGGGTTGGGCCAAATCTATCCTGTTCAATCCGCGGGCGCGTCAGCAATTCTCCGAGTTCTTCGCGCGCGCAGAAACCTTCACACTCGGCGTGTGCAACGGCTGCCAGATGCTCTCGAACTTGAAGGAGCTGATTCCGGGCGCCGAGCTCTGGCCACGCTTCGTGCAGAACCGCTCGGAGCGCTTCGAAGCACGCCTGTGCTTAGTCGAAGTCGGCGACAGTCCCTCGCTCTTCTTGCGCGACATGCAGGGCTCACAGATGCCCGTGGTGGTCGCCCACGGTGAAGGCCGCGCCGAGTTCGAGAGCCCCGCGCAGCAGCGCGAGCTCGACGCGAGCGGCTTGATCGGCGCGCGTTTCATCGATCACTATGGGCGGGTTACCGAGCACTACCCGGAGAATCCCAACGGCTCGCCGGGCGGGATCACCGCGCTCTGCTCGCGTGACGGCCGCGCCACGATCCTGATGCCCCACCCGGAACGCGTGTTTCGCACCGCGCAGTACTCGTGGCACCCGGGCTCGTGGGGCGAGGACGGCCCCTGGCTCCGCTTGTTCCGAAACGCGCGCACGTGGGTCGACTGAGCATTCTCGCGATGTCGCGTTGGCCGGTCTTGGGGCTACTCGTGGGCGGGCTCGCGTTTCTGCTGTTGCCGGAGCTGCACGCCGCACCGGCCGCCAAGAGCGCGAAGCACGCGCGTCACTCGTGCCCGGTACAGAAGCCACAAAAATTCCTGATTCGCTCGAGCTTCATCAAGCACGGCGGCCTCGACGCGGCGGCGCATGATCGCGCGCTCCGCTACCGCGCTGAGCAGTACGGCTCGGTGCCAGGCTTCGATCTCGAACGCTACAACCCGAAATCCGCTTACGAGCAAGCGACCGTCGTGCGCTTCTTTGGACTACCCGTGCAGGTGCACCGCAAGATCGCGCCCGTGCTCCGCTGCGTGGAGCACTACATCCGCCACAATTGCGGCGCGCGCGGCGACCGCTATACGCCGCGCGCCGTCGGCGGTTTTCGCCAGAACAACACCTACCGCGGCGGCGAGATTTCCAACCACCTGTTCGGCATCGCGATCGACATCGATCCCGACAAGAACCCCTGCTGCGGCTGCGTTTCTCCTTGGCCCGACCACCCGGCTTGCAAGGCGAGCGCCGACTCCATCTTCGAGCGCACCGCCCTGCCGCGCTGCTGGATCGACGCCTTCGAGCGCTATGGCTTTTATTGGCTCGGCCGCGATCCGGATCTACGCGACACGATGCATTTCGAGTTTTTGGGGGATCCAGAACTCGTCACGCCGTGAGTTGGGCCGCTCCGCCCAACAAGCATTCACCACATTTCAAACCTCAAAGAAGCACCCTCCTGGGGCGCTGGGGCAAACTGAGCATTGGCCACATCTCAAGCTTAACCAGCAGCATTCCTGGGGTGCAGGTGGCGCTTCGACATACCCGAAGGGGTGGGCGAACGCCCCGCAAGGCGGCGCCTCAGGCTGGGAGCGGCAGATCACGGTGTGGAACTGAGGCCACTACCCAATGCGAGCCGGCGGACCCGACGCATGCTGTTCTAACAAGTCGCCACGGTCGCGGGAGTTTTCGGCAGGAACTTCACTAGAAATGTGATGAATGCTCAGAGGGGCAAAGCCCCGCTACGCGGCATTTCCAGTTTCGGGCTAGCTGATCACGGAGCGGAACTGAGGCCGGAACCAAATGCTAGTCCGGCGAACCCGGCGCATGCTTTCCTGCAGGTTGGAGAAGGCGCGCCGTGTTCTCAGGTCAGAACCTCGCGAGAAATGTCCCGAGCTCAGACCGCTCAATCCCCTGTCGTACACGGGCTCACTTTTGCCGACAAAGCGCGGGGCACATTGCGACGAGCGCGCGTCTTCCGATCGAAACGAGACAATGTTACGCTGAAGATTTCTCCCCACGGTCATGCGCATGAGCTCCCCCCGGTTCAATAAGTGTCTTCAAGTTGTGAGCGCGCTCGCGCTCTCTGCCGTCGCAGCGCCAGCCCACGCGCAGAACGCGGGGCTCGCGCTCGATCGCTTCGATCCGGCGCCCGCGGGCGACCGCATGTTCGGCGTGCCTTCGCCGTATGCCGCCGGGGAACTCACGCCGCACATCATGTTGCTGGGAGACTACGCGCACGACCCGCTCGTGCTGCGCTCGGTGCCGGGCAACAAGACCGTCGGCTCCGTCGTCGGGGATCAACTCTTTCTGCACCTCGACGCGGCGCTCTCGCTGAGCAACCGCGTACTCTTGGACGTCGACGTGCCCGTCGCGTTGCTGCAGAGCGGCGACAGCCCGAACCGCGGCGGCATCGCTTTTTCATCGCCGAATTCCGTGCAATTCGGCGATCTGCGGCTGGGCGCGCGGCTGCGGATTTTCGGCGAGTACCACGATCCGTTTCAGATCGCCGTCGGCGGATACGTGTGGGCGCCGACCGGCGCCAAGAACTCGTTCGTGAGCTCGGGGCAGGTCCGTGGCTTGCCGCAGCTCATCCTCGGTGGTCGCGTCTCGGAACGCTTGGTGTGGTCGGCCGCGGCGGGACCCGAACTGCAGAAGAGCGCGACGTTCGCCAACATCGACCAAGGCACCATGTTCAAGTGGGGCGCGGGCTTCGGCATCCTTCTACTCGACAATCGGCATTTGCAGATCGGTCCGGAGGTCTCGGGCGGGGTCACGCTGCGCGACGTGCAGAAGCGCACGACCAACGCGGAAGCGCTGCTCGATCTGCGTTACCGGTTCGTGGACGACGTCGAGTTCGCGGTGGGCGCGGGCCCTGGTTTGACCTCCGGCATCGGCACGCCGGATTTTCGCGGCGTACTCTCGCTCGCCTACACACCCGAACAAAAGCTCGAAGAAAAGCCGGAACC
>DASYCR010000559.1:0-6053 GCA_036500095.1 Polyangiaceae bacterium | reverse complement strand
TCGAGTTCGTCGGCGCGTCGTCCGAGCTCGCTCACCTGCGTGGTGCGCGTGGTTTCCTCGCGCTCGAGGGCTTCCTCGCTCGAGGACAGCGCGGCGCGCAGCTCCTTGATCTGAAACTCCAGGTCCTCGACCTCGCCGCGGCGCGCGACCAGTCGCGCTTCTGCGTCTTTGAGGCGCTGCTTGCCCGCGTACCAGGCGTCGACGACGTCCGCTGCGCCGCGATAGGCGGCCGCGAGCTCCTTGTACGGCTCGGCAAACGCAGAGCGACCTTCCCAGCGCATGATTTCAACGAGCGCCCGCTTCAAGTCCAGCACCGGTTGGTCGAGCGTGAGGGTCAGTGCGGCGGCGCCGGCGAGCGAGGCCTTCACTTCGTCGCGGGCCTTGCTGGCGTCGACACCGAGGGCGTCCACCGCGTGACCGAGGCGCTGCCGCGTCTCACGGCGGCGCGCTTCGATGTTCTCGAGCGCGCGCTGCTCGCCCACGGCTTTGCTGCGCAGGTCCGTGATGTCGAGTACGAGCTTCTTCACTTCCGTCAAAAGCCCCGCCAGATCCGGCGGTCGATTGCCGGCGAACGCGAGGCTCAACATTTGTTCGAAGATCGCGGTGCGGCGCACCCAGCGATCGATGGCGACGGGCGGCAACGTTTTGGCCGGGCCGCGGGACTCGACCTCTTCACCGAAGGCATCGAGCGGAATGCGCAGGCCGATGGCGCCGGCCACGCTCATCAAATCCTTGTTGACGCGATGGGCGTCGACGGGCCGGTCCTTGGGATCCTTGGCGAGCAGCTCGAGCACCAGCTTTTCGAGCGCGTCCGGGATCGACGGATCGCGCTTCTTCGGTGGGAGCGGCGGCTCTTTCAGGTGCTTGATGAAGAAGGTCGTGACGTCCGGCGCGTCAAAGGGGAACCCTCCCGTCAGCATCTCGTAGATGATCACGCCGAGCGAATAGAGATCGGCGGCCGGGCCTGCGTCGATCGACGTGATGCGCTCGGGCGACATGTATTGCGGCGTACCGAACACCTCGCCCGCGCCGGTTAGCCGCGAATCCTGCATCGAGCGCGCGATCCCGAAATCCAGCAATTTTACTTGATCCGTACCGTTGTTCCGCGCGAGGAAAATATTTTCCGGTTTCAGATCGCGGTGAATCACTTCGAGGTCATGGGCGCGAGCCAGCGCACGCGAGATCTGAATCATGATCGGTAGCCCGCGCTCGAGCGGCACCTTGCCGTGCTCGAGAACGTCGGCCAGCGTTTCGCCGCGCAGGAGCTCCATCACCAAATACACGCTGCCGTCTGGGTTCTCGCCCTGATCGAAGATCTCGATGATGTTCGGGTGAGCCAGCTTTTGCGCGGCCTTGGCCTCGCGGCGAAAGCGTTCGCGGATGACCTCGTTGCGCGCCAGCTGCGGATTCATCACCTTCACGGCGCACGGCCGATCGACGAGGCGATGCCGCGCGGCATACACGGTTGCCATGCCGCCTTCGCCGAGGATGCCTTCGATCTGATAGCGCCCCGCGATGGTCGCGCCGATCAATGGATCGGTCAGCTCGACCAGCGCGCCGCCGCACAGAAAGCAAGCCTTGCTGTCCGACGGGTACTTGAGCTTGCACTGAGGGCAAGTTTTCATGGGGTTCGCGAGCCGACGTATCCTGTCCGGTTCGAATGCCGGATGGAATAGTCATGCGCGGTCAGCGCGCTTTCGTCGTAAACTCCCCTTGGATTTAAGGGCCGCGTTCGACCCCGGAGGTCGGCTCCTGGTCTCGCGGCAGATATGGTACACCGGACCGGAGGCCAGTTGGCGGTAGAGCGGCGACAGCCCTTGAAAGTCGAAGTCCCGAGTGCCAAGGACGAGTCGGTTCGATTCGGGCGCGTCGGGCTGATCGTGACCGTCGGCTTTTTGGTGGGGATCGTGTGGCCGCGCTTGGCGGGCGTAAAATTGGTGCCGAGCGCTCCGGTGCAGGCGGCGGAGGCGAGCGGCGCGGATCTGAGCGGCGCTCCGGTTGACCCGAAGAATGAACCGGTCGCACCAGCTGCATCCGCGCAGGCGCCCGAGTCGGCCGCGGAGGAGCCGCCGAGCGCGGCAGAGCGGCTGGTGGTCAGCGAGCCGCAGGTCGTGGCGTGTCGCAGCGGCGGCAAGAAAAAGAAAGAAGATTGCGACCAGGTCGCGTTCGACGCGCTGGCGCGGCCGCACATCCAGGCGCTCTCGTCGTGCGCGGGCGCCGAGCAGGCGAGCGGCGTGCTGTCGCTCGGCTTCGAGCTCGACTTCGAGTCTGCCGCGGTGAAGAGCATCAAGAACGGCAAGAGCACGTCGCTGGCTCAGGACGACGTGGATCGCTTGCTCGGCTGCGCCAAAAAAGAGTTCTCGAACGTGAGCCTCACGGGCATGGCCCACAAGAACGACGCGTACACCATTTTCTATCGCGTGGAGTTCCCGGAGGCGCAGAAGCCAAAGAGCCGACCCGTCGAAGCGGCGGCCGAACCGGCAGCGGGCGAAGTGACCGAGGCCACGGGGCGGGCCACCGTGAGCTGGGACGTCGCGCTCGTACGCGGCACGGCGAGTCGGGACGGCGTGGTTGTCGCGCGCGTCATGCAGGGTACGCGGGTCACCGTCACGGGTCGTCGCGGCGACTGGTACCGAGTGAAATACGACGCCAAGGGCAGCACCGGCTGGGTGTATCGCACCGCGATCGGCATGTAGCGGCCTACCCCAAGTTCGCCCGAGCGCTGGTCGGCGTGCTAACATTGTTCATTCGCGTGGCCAAAAAAGAGATCGACGCAGCGAGCGCGTCCGCGACGGAAGTCGTGAAGCCGAGCCCCGACGTCGCGCTGGTCGTGGGCGCGACGCCGGACGGCAAGGGCGCGCAGATCGTGCGCGCGCGCGACGGCAAGCTCGAGCTCGGCGCCGTGCACCCGTTGAGCGAAGGCACGCCGATTCACGGTGAAGTCGTCAAGCTCACGCCGCGCGCCGCGACACCGCAAGTGTGCGACGTCGAGGTCCTGGTCGCCAAACCGACCTCGGCGCCACCGAACGACGTGGCGACACCCGCCGTGAGTGCGCAGCACAAGGGCCCCGCGCGCGTCGCCAGCAATGCGTATCGCGAGAACTGGGACGCGATCTGGTCGGCTCGCGCCGACAAGTCCGAGCTCTTGAATTAGAGCGCATGGAGCGCATGCCATAGCTGGCATGCACTCCTAGCTTTGGGGTTTTGTTAGTTGCCTCGTTCCTTCGCACGTCGCCCCGCAATCGTCGCGACCAGCGGCCAGCCGGCGCCGGGTTTGCCGGATTTTGTGGGGTCTTCGCCTCCGTGGCGGATCGCGATCTGAGCGTGCCAAGACTGTCCGCGTCGACTTGCGGGGCTCCGCCCCAGCTCCCCGGGAGTTTGTGAACATGCTAGAGCAGGTCGTGCAGCGCGCGCACTTTGCTCTGCGCGACGACGAATGTCGCGTCGACACCTTCTACGCGGGCGTAGAAGACGCTGGTGTTTCGCCAGGAATCGCCGGCGCCCAAGCGGAGGGTCTTTGGGTGCTCGCCCGCGTGGCTGGGGGTGAATGTCAGCGTGAGCGTCGGTTTGTCGAAGCCCTCGGCCGGGCGCGGCCCGCCGGTGTGAACGGCGGCTTCGGCGCGCAGGGCGCCGACCAACTCGATGAAATCGGCGATCCGTTCCGGCCCGAGCGTCGCGCTCGCTGAGCCGAAGGTGTCTCCGTGACGCGTGAGCACGAGCTTGTGCTCACCGTCGCTGACGCTGATCGACGCCAAGCTCTCCGGAGCGGCGGCCAACACTGAGCGATCGATCAGAGAGGTATCCAGCGCGTCGAGTAGCTCGTGCGACACGATGAACACCGCCGCGTCGGCGTCGAGCGACGCGAACGCGCCGCCCGCGGTCTTCGCGCCGACCCGCAAGGTGTGATTCGTGACGCCGGCCTCCTCACCACGCACCGAAAAATGCACGGTGAAGAGCGGCGTTTCGAGCCCGAAGGAGCCGTCGTTCGCGTCGGCCACGAAGCGCTCGGTCTCGAGCGAGCCGAGCTGTTGCAGCAGATCCGTGGCCAAGGCGCCGTCGAGCGTGAAGCCTTTGGGAAGCTCGAGCTGGAGGTTCCCGGAGCCGTCGCGGCTCAGGCGCTCGATTTGGTCTCGGCCGGCAATTTCCAGGGAAAGCAGGCTGGTCGGGCCGAATTCCAGCAGCTTACGCTTGCGGAGCAATGTCTCGTCGGGTTGGAAGCTGCGGGCCTGCGCGGCCGTCAGCCAGAGCAGCGCGCCGTCGGCTTCACGGTAAAGCGGTACGCGCCCGCGCTCGTCGCGGGCACCGACGCGCACCGACTCCTCGACGACGTTGCTCGCCGTGGCCGCCGAGGAGCGCACGGTCGCGCGTCCGCGTGGCGGTTCGAGCCCGAGCTTGGCGAGCGAATCGGTCTCGCCGAGCTCGCCTTGGATTTCGACGAGCTCGCTGATCCGGCGATTGCCAATCGCGAGCTCGACTTCGGAGTCGTTCTTGCCGCGCAAGAGAAAGGCGGTTCCTTTGCGAGCGAGGCTCAGCTTGTGCTCGCCCGACGAGAGTTCGAGCTCCTCGACCTCGTCGGCGTGGAGTGTGAACGGATGGCGATCGATTAGTCCATCGCGCGTCAAAGCAAGGGACGCGCCGATTTCCCGCGAGACGCAGGCGGCGCGCGGGTCCGGCGCGCGGCGCACGACGGTCAGTTCGCTCTGATTTTTGGGGCAAGGGCCGCCGAGCTCGAGCGTGAGCGGCTGCTTGTCGCCGCTCGTGAGCACGATGCGCGCGCGATTGTTTCCGAGCGCTGGCTCCGCCTCGGCCAGCGTCAGGAACGGCTCCGCAGTCAGCCGCGAAAGCTGGAAAAACAAGCTGTCGATCAAGTTGCGATCGGCTCGGCGTTTGGGCTGCCCATCCAGAAAGAAGCGAGAACCTTGGTCACGCACGAGCAGCACGTCGAGCGTCGGCGAGTGCAGCTCGATGCGCGTCACGTCGCTCTCCGAGAGGGATACGAGGCTCCGCGAGCGCAGCGCGTTCAGATCCAACGCGACCAAATCCTCGGCGGCCGCCTTGTCGATCAGCACCAGGCCAGGCGAGCTCGCGCCCTCCGCGACTGCGTCCAGGTAGCGCGCACCGGCGGGCGCCGGCGCGGCTCCGCCGAGCCGCAAGTGATACGCAATCGGACCCATTTGGATGTCAATCACTCGGCTGGGCGGATCGAGACCGAGGCTCTTCTTGTCCGCACCGTCCTCGACGCGCCTTAGCACGTTCGCGTTGCCGAGTGCGCTCAGCAGCTTTTCGACCGCCGCGGCGTCTGCGGTTTCGTGCACCGGTTTGCTGAGCTGGAAATCCGCGAGGCCGCCGTCGAGCGCCGGCTGGCGCTCGAGCACGATCTGTTGGCCGCTGCCGCCGAGCTCCAGGCGCGAAACCTGTTCGGGTCTCCAAGCAACGAGCAGGCGTGGGCTGCGGGCGGCAAGCTCACCTGTGGTGGGCGCGCTACGCGTGAGCCAAACCGCCAGCACCGAGCCGAGCGAGGCGAGCAGCACGACCAGGTTGATCAGCTGAGAGCGCCCGAGCTTCATGCGGCGCCGTCGCTCCGCGACTGCTTTTCAGTGGCGCGCCGGCGCAAAAGCACGAACACGCCGAGCAAGGCGGCCGAGCCGGGCATGTACAACAAGACATAGCGCAGGACGCCGCCCAACGACTCTTCACTCAGCGAGAGACCGACGTCGTGCTCCGGCTTTTCCGGAACGCTCACGAGTGCCGGATGAGATCCGAGCCAGCTGAGCGCGTTTTCCGTGAACAGCCGATCGCCGTACAGGGCCGGATCGCTGTAATTTCGAGACCAGCCGAGGTTGCTCGCGCCGGCGATCACCAGGCGCGGTCCGTGCGCCAGCGCCGAGCCGGGCAGCTTCGGTAACTCGGCGGCGATCGCCAGCGTGAAACTTTGGCGTGGCGCGTCGTCGAGCTCGGAGGATTTATCGGAGTCCCCGAGCAGAGCGCCGAGATCCTTGAGTGCCAAGGCTTTGTCGCTCGAGACGAGCAGCGGCACCGCGACCGAGCCCGGC
>DASYCR010000558.1:0-1890 GCA_036500095.1 Polyangiaceae bacterium | reverse complement strand
GTACCAGATCGACAGCTGGCCGGCGCAAGACATCCGGTCGCACAATGCTTACATGCGTGCGTTGACCAGACAGCTCGAAGAAGCCGGCGAGCTCGTGGCCGGTGAGGTGTTGACTGCTCCCGACCAAGCCAAGCTCGTTCGAGCGGGGCAGGCAGGCGAGCCGATCACGGATGGCTTGTTCGCTGAATCGAAGGAATTTCTCGCGGGCTACTGGATCGTGGATGTCGAGCACGCGGAGCGCGCGTACGCCATCGCCGCGCTCGCCTCGGCCGCCCCAGGCCCCGGCGGTGTGCCCCTCAACATGGCGCTCGAGGTGCGCCAAGTGATGAGCGCGCGCCCCAAGAATTGTCCGGATGCGTGAAGCGCTCGGTCCTGAGCGCTTGGCGTTGCTGCGTGAGCTCGCGCCACGAGTGTTGGGCGTCGTTGCCCGGCGCTTCGGCGATTTCGCCGCCGCGGAGGACGCAGTGCAGGAAGCCTTGCTCGCGGCCGCCGAGCATTGGCCGCGTGAGGGGCTTCCGGACAACCCGCGCGGCTGGTTGATCCGCGTCGCGTCGCGTCGGTTATTGGACCACGTGCGCGCGGAGACATCACGGCGGAAGCGCGAGGCGACCGTGGCCAGTCTGGAGCCACCAGAAGAAAGGCTTGCACTCGCGGCTGACGCTGATGCCGAGCCCACACTGGACGATACGCTGGACCTGCTGTTCATCTGCTGCAACCCGGTGCTCTCTTCGTCTTCGGCCATTGCGCTCACGTTGCGCGCGGTGGGTGGGCTGACTACGGCCGAAATTGCCAGCGCTTTTCTGGTCCCTGAAGCCACGATGGCGCAACGGATCAGCCGCGCAAAACAGAGCATTGCCGCGGCAGGAGTGCCGTTCGAGCCGCCTTCGAGTGAGGAGCGTGCGGCGCGGCTGGGCGCGGTGATGCACGTGATCTATCTGATCTTCAACGAAGGCTACGCGGCGAGCTCCGGCGCAGACCTGCTGCGCAATGATCTTTCGGAGGAAGCACTGCGGCTTGCTCGCCTGTTGCTGTGCGCGGTGCCCCGGGACACCGAAGCGGCCGGACTCTTGGCGTTGCTCCTGCTCACGCACGCGCGTCGCTTTGCTCGCACCGGCTCGGCGGGCGAGCTAATCCCGCTCGATGAGCAAGATCGGTCGCGTTGGGATCGGGGCGCGGTCGCCGAAGGCGTCGCGTTGCTCAGCGCGACGCTGGCGCGCGGCGCGGTAGGCTCTTATCAATTGCAGGCGGCGATCGCCGCCGTGCATGACGAAGCCGCCAGCACCGAAAGCACGGATTGGTCGCAAATACTCGGTCTTTATGGCCTGCTCTTGCGGATTTCCGACAACCCTCTGCTGCGCCTCAATCAGGCGATCGCGCTGGCGATGGTGCATGGACCGGACGCGGCGCTCGCGCACCTTGCGACGCTCGAACAGGAGCCGCGCCTGGCCGGGCATCACCGGCTGTACGCGGTGCGCGCGCATTTGCTCGAGCGAATTGGCCAGTGCGCGGCGGCGGCGCGGGAATTTCAGCGCGCAGCCGAGCGCACCACGAGCTTAGCGGAGCGGGACTACTTACTCACGCGCGCCGCGCGACTCAGCGGTCGCCTGTCCTGACAGGAGAAGTTTTGCTCGTTGGCGTGAAGCGGCGCCGGCGACGCGGAACGCTCAGCGGTAACGCAGGTGGCGGCAAAAGAGCCTGGACAATCATAATATGTGCATATATACATATGCACCATGATGCATGTCTCGGCGTTTCAGACCTTGGCTGACCCCACGCGGCTGCGTATTGTCGAGGCGCTATTCGGCGGTGAGCACGCGGTAAACGACATCGTCGAGCGCGTCGCGATCCACCAGTCGGGCGTCTCACGGCATTTGCGCATTTTGTACGAGG
>DASYCR010000557.1:0-1522 GCA_036500095.1 Polyangiaceae bacterium | reverse complement strand
GTAAGGTAGTGCCATGGGCGGAATGGATCTCCGGACGCGCACCTCGCTTTTTTGCGGGGTATTGGCGCTAGCCATCGCCGTCTCGGTGCTGCTCAAAGGGCGGCCGCGGCGTGCTCAGTGGTTCTTCACTGGGCTCGCCGGTGACATCGGCCTTTGGTACCTCGCGCAGTGGCTGTACCACGTCGGTCGCAGCGATCTGTGGGCCCGGTGGACAGCGGTGTTGGCCGTGCTCTTGCCGCAGTTCGCCGTGCACTTGTTCGAGTCGATCGTGCCCGAGCCCGATCGGCCGTCACCGCTCAAGCGCGTCTCCACCATCTTGATGGTGCCCATGCTCGTGCTCGTGCTCACCGAGCGTCAGCATGATTTGGTGCGCGGCGCCGTTATTCTATACGTGTTCGGCCTGATCGCCGCGGCGCTCGGCACGTTGCTCATGCGGGGTGAGCGCAGCGGCTCGCGCGCGGTCCAACGCCGCGTGCGCTTCCTGGTGCTGATCGGCGCGCTGGCAGCGACCTTCAGCCTGGCGGATTTCTTGTGGTTCATCGGCGCGCCCTTGCCGCCGGTGAGCGCCGTGCTCTCGATCGTCTTCCTGTTCGTGCTCTCCGAATCCCTCACGCGCGAACGCCTGGTGGATTTGTACGACATCCTCGGGCAGCTCTTGGTGTCCACGGCGCTGGCGTTCGCCCTGGCCGGTATTTTCTACGTATTCGTGGTCTTGTTCGGCGGCTTCGAGACCATGTATCTCGGCGCTATTTTAGCGGCGATCGTGATCTTGGTGCTGTTCGAGCCGCTGCGCACCAAGGCCGAAAATTATACGCACAAAGTCTTCTTCCGCGAGCGCGTCGATCTCGAGCGCGCTATCGGCCGCGCACGCGCGGAGCTGGTGCACGTGCTGCAAGTCTCCGAGCTGCAGAGCGTGGTGATTTCGGCGATCGAGGCCTCGCGCCGCGCGACCGGCGCCGCCTTGTATCTGCCCGATCCACTCGGCTCCGATTTCGCCCTCGCGTCCTCGTTCGGTCCGCTGGCGCCTTCACGTATCGACGTGGCCACGGCGCGCCCGCTCGTCGAACGGCTCGGCAAGAGCTCGTCGATCGTGCTGGAAGAGGTCAGCTACAAGTTCGCGGAGAGCCGTCGCACGGGCTGGACGCGCGAAGCCGAAGCCGATGAACGCCTGCTCACCGCGGCCGAGGTGCTCGGCCCGTTCAAACAAGCAGTGTGCTTGGGCGTACATGGGGAACGCCAGGATCTGCTGGGTATCCTGCTCTTGGTGGACGACCGCGTGCGTGACGCATTCTCGCCGGACGAGGTCGCTTTGCTCGAATCGCTAGCCGTTCAAGTCGGCGTCGTGATCGAGAATTCGCGGCAATATCGCCGGATGCAAGAGCGCGATCGCCTGGCAGCGCTTGGTCAGATGGCGGCCGGTCTGGCGCATGAGGTCAAAAATCCACTCGGTGCCATCAAAGGAGCGGCCCAACTCTTGGGTGACCCGAGTCATGACACCAAGCTCGGCCACGCGGACCTCGAG
>DASYCR010000556.1:0-1605 GCA_036500095.1 Polyangiaceae bacterium | reverse complement strand
GATCGACGATTTGCGCCAAGGAGCGCTCGACGATGCAGCGCGGGCGAACGCCGGTGCCGTGGAGCTGCAATTCCGCGATCGGCTGCCAACCGTCGAGCGGCTGAATTCCGGTTGTGGCGCGGCAGGGTTAGCCGATTCGATCGACGCGCTCCCGCCAATGGACCTGATCGTGGTGGACTCGTACGCGGCGCTGGCGCAAGGACGGCTCCCGCTCGCGGAAGAGCTGGCGACGGCGGTCATAGGACTCAAAACGTTGGCACTCGACAAATCCGTTGCCATATTGTGCACCGCTCCGCTCCCCAATCTCACCGAGCGAGCGGATCGCAGGCCCACGCTCGATGACTTCGGCGCTCTCGGAAGCGTCAAACAGTACGCGGACGTCGTCCTTGGGCTGTTTCGCCCGGACATGTACGAGCCCTCGCGGGAGATCGCGGGTGCGACAGAGCTCGTCGTCAGAAAGAATCGGAACGGGCCAACCGGCTACGTGGACCTCTACTTCTATGCGCAGTGGATGCGCTTCGAAGACATGCTCGATCCCGACCGTTAATGGCGACTTCATCGCGAACGAGACTGCCGACATTGAGAGTTCTGGTACTTGCCGCTGCCTCGGCCACGCTGGCTTCAGCGTGCGCGCCGGCGATTTCCGGTAGCGCGAGCGACATCGCGCGGCTGGAACAGGCTCGCACCGCGAGCCCCAAGTCCGAGCCGGCGCAGCGCTCGCTGGGCATCGCCTACTTCAAGGCGAACCGCTTTGCCGATGCGCGCGCGGCGCTCGAGCAAGCCGCGGCGCTTTCGCCGAACGACGGCGTCGTGGCGCTGTACCTCGGGCTTACGGCCGAGGCGCAGAAGGATTATCCGGCGGCGCGAACGGCGTACGAGTCGTACATCAAGGTGGGTCGCACGAACAGCGTGAAGCGGCAGATCAGCGATCGGCTCTTGGTGTTGGCTCGCGAAGAAAACGAAGAAGCCGCCAAGCAGGCAGTGGCGCGCGAGCAGCAACTGTCGTCGATCCCCGGTCCGCCGAACACAGTGGCGGTGCTCCCGTTCACGTTCAGCGGACCCGACACCTCGTTCAAACCGTTGGAGCGAGGATTCGCCGAGCTGGTGACGACGGATTTGAGCCAGGCGTCGCAGCTCAAGGTGTTGGAGCGCGATCGCATTCAGGCGTTGCTCGACGAGATCGCGCTGCAGCGCGCCGCCGGAGTCGACAGCGGCACCGGCATTCGCGCCGGCAAGATGCTGCAGGCGGGCCGTTTGGTGGGCGGCACTATTTCAGAGCTCAGCCCGAACGAGCTGCGCGCCGACGCCTTCGTGACGAACGTGCAAACCACCCAGCCTGTCGGTACCGGCGCGAGCGATCAGGAAGCGGCCGACCAACTCTTCACGCTCGAGAAGAACGTCGTCCTGAATCTGTTCACGCAGCTTGGCGTCACGCTGACGACTGCGGAGCGGAACGCGATCGAGCAGCGTCCGACGCGATCGCTGGCGGCATTTCTCGCCTATAGCCGCGGACTCGAGCTTCAGGACGCCGGCCGATTCGACGATGCGGGGCGATTCTTCGACAACGCGGTTCGCATCGATCCGTCGTTCGGCGCCGCGCAGCAG
>DASYCR010000555.1:0-1595 GCA_036500095.1 Polyangiaceae bacterium | reverse complement strand
GGTCTCGGGCTCGAACAGGTCGCGGTTGTATTCGAATGAGCCGGCCAGCCCGCCGGGACCGTCCCACACATACAGGGTGAGCTCGAATATCGCGCCGCCGCTCAGCGAGTCGTACGTGCGCGCGCCCGGCGAATTTTGCACAACCAGCGACGCCTGAAAGAGCGGGGAGTGCGCCAGCGAGCGGTCTGGCCGCGCCAGCTCGACAATTTTTTCAAACGGATAATCGGCGTGTTCGCGCGCTTCGAGCGTATCGAGACGGATGCGGTTGAGCAACGCGCGCGCCGTGGGGTCGCCCGACAAATCTGAACGGAGCAGCAGCGTGCTGACGAACAGGCCCACGACGGCCTCGAGATCAGTGCGCGTGCGGTTCGCGACCGGGGTGCCCAGCACGATGTCGGTCTGACCTGAATACCGGTGCAACAAGATCTTGAAGAGCGTCACGAAGGTTGTGAACAGCGTTCCGCCCGATTCGCGGCCGAGCATTCGTAGCTTTTCTGACAACGCGGGCGCGAATGCGAACGTCGCCACCGCGCCCCGCGAGCCCAGCGCCAGTGGCCGGGGATGGTCGGTGGGCAGATCGAGCAGCGTGAGCCCGCGCGAGACCTTGGCGCGCCAGTAGTCCGCGTGCCGCTCCTGGTCGGTATCCTCGAATTGGGCGCGCGCGGAGTACGCGTAGTCGACGTAGCGCCACGGAAGTGGGGGCAGTTCAGCGAAATGCCCGTGCAATTCGGCGTCGTAGTACGCCTTCAGGTCGCGCACGAGCAGCCCGAGCGACCAACCGTCGGCGACAATGTGATGGAGCACCAGCACAAGCCGGCTCGCGCTGCCCGCGCGGATGATCGTCGCACGGAATGGCGGCAGTGCTTCGAGCGCAAATGGGAGATCGGCTTGTGCTTGCGCGAGCCGGCTCGCGTCGAGATTCCTGGCCTCGTCCGTCTCACCCGATGCGTGCAATATCTGGAGCGTGGGCACCCAGTCGGTCACGCGTTGTGAGGGAATGCCGTCGAGGTCGACGAACAGCGTGCGCAGTATCGCGTGGCGGCGCACGAGCAGCGTCAGGCTCCGCGCAATCAGCGCGTCGTCCGCCTCGGCCGGCACTGGGACCTGAATGGCGAGGTTGTAGGCCGTACCGTCCGGATTGAGCTTGTGCAGAAACCACAGACGCTGTTGCGCAAACGAAAGGGGAACGTTGCCGTCGGGCGCGCGTTCGAGGACCAGCCCGGCGTCTGGCGAGTCCACACTGCTGCGCAGAAAGCGCACAATCTCGGGTTTCCGCGACGCGATTTCGCTCCGCAATTCCGGCGTGACTCGGCCTTCGGGCGCGCGGCAGCGCACGCCGTCGCCGGCGAGCGAAAAGTGAATGCCCTGCGCCGCGAGTTCGCGCAGAAACTCCACGACCGGAGCGCCGCGCACGGGCGTCACCGTCACGGTGCCCGACCTGCCGCGGCCGGATATTTGGACATCCACAAGGCTACCGCTGCGAGGTCGTGGCTGCTCGGCATCAAAGCGTTGTGATGAGGCTACGGGTTGATCAAGGCGCGGCGCGACGCTGGTTGCTTGTACACCAGCGCCCAACTATTTCTAACGAGCGATCA
>DASYCR010000554.1:0-5645 GCA_036500095.1 Polyangiaceae bacterium | reverse complement strand
GATCGAGCTTGGGTGAGAGAAACCAAGACGGTTCGAAGAGCGGATCGTCTTCCGCGAACCAGCCGAGGTCCTTGCAGGTGCGCTCGAGGGGAGTGCCCGCGTACACGCGGATGCCCGTCGAGAACAGCACCATGTCGGATGACGGAATGTGCTCTGCGCAGAACGCCAGCGTTTCTCGCACGGTCTGCAACGTTTCTTCCGGCGCGCCCAACATGAAAAACCAATAGGTGGGGATACCGGCCTCGCGCAGAGCCTTGGCCGCGCGGATCACGGCGTGCTTTTGGAAGCCCTTGTGCAAGGTGCGCAGCGTTGTCTCCGACGCGCTCTCGGGCGTGCACATGACACTCTTGAAGCCGGCGCGCTTCAGAGTGCTCGCCAGCTCGGTGGTGACCGCGGCCGGGTTCAGGCCCATCGTCGAGTACTGCGCGGGCAGCTTGCGCGCGGCAAGCGCCTCACACAGCGCGCGCGCGTGATGGAGCGGCAGATTGAAGGTCGAATCCACGAAATCCACGGCGCGCACGCCGTGGCCGAGCACCGCCTCTTCGATCTCGTCCACGACTTCTTCGGCGTCGCGGAGCCGGTAAGCGTGGCCCTCGATGTTGTTGTACACGCAATACGAACACTTCAGCGCGCAGCCGCGCTTGCTCTGCACCGAATACGGTGAGCCCGCTTTGGCGTAACGCGGCAGATCGATCCAGCGAAATGCTTCGCTGCGCGCGGACGCGCTGAGGTCGTGCACCAGCGCGCGACCGCCGAGCGGCTCACCGAGCAACTTGCGTCCGGTGTCGAGCACGGGCAGCGGACTCGCGCTGCCTCCGCCGAAGAGCAGCGCGCCGGGCAGGCGCTCGAGCGGCTCGCGCGCGGCGAGCGCGGCGAGCACGCGCGGGAATGCTTCTTCTCCCTCGCCGACGACGGCCAGGTCCGCCTCCAAAAAGCGCAGTACGTCGCGCGGCGATACATTGACGGCCGCGCCGCCGATCACGATTTTGGCGTTCGGCGCGGCCTCGCGCACGCTGCGTACCACGTCGTCCCGGATCTCCGGCAAGTAGAAATGCGGCAATTCGAAGTTACAGTTGTCGATGTTGCGGATCGTGATGCCGACCACGTCCGGCTCTTCACGCTTGACGCGCGCGAGCGTGTCCTTGCGCGGATGCTTGGAGAATGCGAGGTCGAGCACGCTCACGTCGTGGCCCGCCCGCGCGCAGGCCGAGGCGACCGTGCACAGCCCCACCGGGATTGCAGGCCAGGGCACCTGCTCTCGATTCGAGTTGATGAGGAGCACCTTCATGGCGATGTGCAGACTGCGCGGAGCAACGAGCCGCGCAGAGCGTAGCGCAAGAAGTCGGAGCTCAGCAGCAAATTGAGGCGGGGCGTTGCGGGCCGCTACTTCCGCGGCGTGTGCTCGGTGGCTTGAGTTTGTCGTGCTTTGACTTGGTACGCGCGCAAGTGCTCGGAGAGCTCCGGAACGTTGCGACCCTCCGGCATGAAAGCGATGGCTCGCAGCTCCACCGCGACCGCTTCTCGCGCGCGCCCGAGCTCGGCCAAGATTGAGGCTCGGGTATCGAGTGCCGCGAAATCGATCGGGGAAAGCTCGACCGATCGATCTGCAAACGCAAGCGCGCGCTCCGGGTCACCCGCTTCGGCGTAAATCAGAGCGAGCGCACGAAACTGCAGGGTGGAGTTGGCCAACTTGCTGAGGGGCTCAGCGGCTTGCAGCACGGCGTCGCCCGCTTGAATCCGCACATTCTGCTCTTGTTGCGCTCGCAGCGTGGCTAGGCCCAGCAAGAAACGAGGGTCTTGCGGCGAGAGGTCGACAGCCGCTCGCAGATCGCTCTCCGCGAGAGCAGCCTGATGGTGATAGAGCCAGTATAACCCTCGGAAGTAGCGAGGCTCTGCGGCGTTCGGAGCCGCGCTGACGGCTTCGTCCAAGTCTTGCCTCGCGGCGAGCACGTGCGCGTCGTCGGCCGGCGAGAGTCGCGCCCATAGCACGTGGATGTCCGCGTCCGTCAGCGCGCGCTCCGCGATGGGCGTGGGCGGGTCCGTGCGTCGACCGTAGCTGAACAGCGCGACTTCTCGGCGCGCGAGGTAGCGTCGGAAATCGCGATCCAGATCCGCCATGCTCAAGTTGCCGAAGGTGGCTTGCCACGCGACGGCTACCTGACTATTTCGCGTTCGCTCCAAGAATTGCTTGAACAAAGCCGGGTACGGCTCCGGTCCATCGTGCAGCATGTGTACGAACGCCCAGGCTCCCAAGTAGAGCGATAGGCTGCGCAGTCGGTCGTCGCGCGTGGGGTGTTCCACCCGCGTCGAGCGATAAAATTCGAGTTGATCCAACGACAGCAGGCTGCTGGGCGGCGCGACCCGGTCGATGGGCACGGCGATCACGTCGCTGCCGTCGTCAGCGCGCGCCGTGAAGAAGCTGCTATCCCCAGTGAAGGTCAAGTGGGGAAGCGCGGCTCCGACGCGGATGGCGTGCGGTTCGATGGCGATGGTCGAGTAGTATTGTGCCCAGCCCTCATTCAACCACGGCGGAGCGGGGCCGAAGTTTCGCTCGAACAGATCGTGGGTCAATTCATGCAAGCATGAGATCCGCGACCCTGGGTCGAGTGCGCCGTAGAGCACGACGAAGCGGGCGGGTTCGAGGTCGCCGGGCAGCTTGCGGAAGAACGTGCCGGCGACCAGCTCCGGGCGGAAGTAGTGAAAGTCGCTCTCCGACTTGAATACGACGACGGTCGTCGGCTCGATCGGTATGCGGGCGTGCTCGAACGCCACTTGGCTGATCGCGTCGAGGCCTGCCTCGAGCTCTCCGGCTATGGACTCTGCTTCGTCAGCATCTAGATCGGTGACGATCTGGAAATGCGGGGAACTCGCGGCGAGCCACGGGTGTCCGCCGTGCGCGGGCGACACGGGGTGTGCGGCATAAGGAGCGCAGCCGAGCAGCGCCGTGGACATGCTCAGGGCGGCCCGGCGAACGATACCCAGTGCGCTCATCCGTCTCGGCATCTGGCGCAAGCCCGCGCATGAGCGTAGCAGAAGGCATCGCGGCGGTCAGCAACCGCACAGCACGGCGCAGCCGGGATCTCCCGCGCACTCGTCGCGGCATGAGGTGTCGCAGCTGCTCGAGTTGGTCGGGACGACGGCGAGCGTCGTGCAGCGATCCTCGCTCACGCCCGCGCAGACGGCGAGCGCGGATTGATCGGCGAGCAGCGAGCGCGCCTGGTCGCAGTTGAGCGCCACGCCGATCGGGCACAGCGAATCCCCGCATAGACACTCGAGATCCAGGGTAGTGCCGCGAATGCGGTAACCGCAGCCGGGATACTGACCCTGATCGACGGGCTCGTCGGGACAAGTCGAGATGCCTTCGCATAGGGTGACACCCGACGACGGATCGGTGCCGCAGTTGACGCCGGTCGCGGAGGTCGCGGCGTCCAGCGAGGAGTCGGCGGCGGCGCCCGTGTTGCCCCCGCCGCTCGCTTGGCTGCCATTGCCGAGCTGCAGACACGAGGTGAGGGAGATTAGACAACCGAGGGCGAGGAGGCGCTGCACGCCTCAGCCCTGACAGCTAGCCCGCGCGCGGGCCAAGTTTTTCGCGGCTCGGCAGCTGCAAGATGACGTTGGCGGCGACGACCAGCGTGCCGCCCACGAGCAGCGGCTGCGTCGGAGCTTCGTTGACGTAGGGTACCTGCGCGAAACGGCCGAGCAGTGACGGCAAGAACAGCGCATACAGGCTGGTGAACACGGGTTCGGCTCCGTACACGATGCCGGCCTCGCTGGCGGTGAGCGCGGGCTGATAGCGATTCATCAGCGCGAACGCGACGGCGGTGCAGGGGATACTGAGCGCGAGCAAGAGCCAAAGGCTCTGACTGCTCGCGACCAGCAGGCGAAAGTCCGCGAGCGTGCGCGCGTTGACGAACGCGATCGGAGCGAGCACGCCTGCCAAGCACACGAACATCACGACGCTGACCACGCTCGCCCGGTTTTCGCGAAACCTCGCACTGTCCAGGATCAGGATCTGCACCGCAAAGCAGCAAGCGGCCAGCAAGGTCTCGGTTTCGCCGCGGCCGAGCCCGAGCGTGGCGAGATCGAAGCGTGAAAGCACGCCGAGCCCGACGCAGATCGTGAGCACGCACAGCGCGATGCGGGCGCTCGGCCAAGCGCGACTGCCGATGGCGGCGACAATCGGCAAGATCACGACATAGCCCTGGGTCAGAAAAGCGCTGGTCGACGCCGACGTGTAGGACAAGCCGTCCATTTGGAACAGCATGCCGATACCGCTCGACACGGCGAGTCCGAAACCCTGCGCGCGCTCGGCGCGCGTCGGTAGCGCGGGCCGCATGGCGAGCAGGATCAGCGCGCCGAGTCCGAAGCGGACGACCAGCGACGCGGAAGCCACGAACCAACTGCTGACGCCCGCGTCACGCGCGTGGAGGTGCTGCCCGAGCGCCTTCATCAACGGAAAACTGAGCCCCCACAGCGAGCAGGTCGTCACTAGAGCCAGCAAGGCGATCGGTCGTGACGAGCTGGCTTTCGTACGCACGCGCGGCACCTTCGCCGACCCCGATGAAGCGCGCAACTCCCCTGGAAATTCGGCTACCTTAGCGAATGAATGTTCAGCCCCTTAGGCATTTCCCGAAATTGTGCCGTTTTGGATCGGAGAGATGCCCGGGCCTTGCTGGGGTGAACGGCATGCGCGCTCACTTCGCAAAGCTCAAATCGTCGATCCAGAAGTCGAACGGCGTTTGCTCGGGGGCGACCTCGAATTCAATCGAGAACAGCGAGCGCGCGTCGAATGGGACCTGCTCGCCGAAACCGCGCTGTTTGAGCTCGCTCCAGGGCAGCCGATAGAGGCGCCAGTCGCGAGCGAGCGCGAGCAAGGTGCCGTGCGCATCGAAACAATCGTGCAGGCAACTGCCGCCGTACTCTTCGGAGACGACCTGCGTCATCTTCACCGTCGGACGCATGCTGCCGTGGCCGCGCGCCCAGAACTCGATACCGCTGTAGACCGAAGCGTCGTAGCAACGGCGCGGGCTGAGCTCGATGGCGAGCGTCGCGCCCCACTTGGTAAATTTGCCGCCCGCCATGTGCAAGCCAAAATGGCTACTGCCGCGGCCGTCCAGGCGCTGCGCCGGAAACATCGAGCCGGGGCGCGGCTGCTGTGTGCTGGTCGCGTCGTTGAACACGACCCAGTTGCCCGCGCGATGCTCGAGCAACGGCAAGCGTGTATCGCCGTCTTCGAAGTCGTCGATCAGCGGCGAGCTGCCTTCCGCGACCGAGACCGGGCTGCACGGAACGAAGCCGTTGGCGAACGCACTCGCCGACGACGCGCCGGATGCGCTGGCAGCGGGGTGAGCCTTCGTCGGCGAAGCCGCGAGCGCGGGCGTGGGCTCGGCCGAGACGGGCAGCGCAGGGCGTGGAGTACCGCGCGGTAACAGCAGTGCGGTGGCGGCCGCGGCGCACAGTGCGCTGATCCCGACGGGCGCGAGCCAGCGTCGCTCGCGCCGTTTCCGAGCGGCGTCGAGCACCTGAGCGAAGGCGTCCTTGCGGCGTTCGGGGGCGGGTCGATCTTCGAGCGCGGAGCCGAGCACGCCCTTTTCGAGCTCGCTCCCCGTGCGGAGTAACCGCGAAAGTTCAGCGTCCTTTTCCTG
>DASYCR010000553.1:0-5798 GCA_036500095.1 Polyangiaceae bacterium | reverse complement strand
AAGCGGACGCGCTGGAGGTGAAGCTCGTGCTCGAGGCGATCTACGAGCGCTACGGCTACGATTTTCGGGACTACGCGCCCGATTCGATCGCGCGTCGGGTGAAGGCCGCGGCGGCCAAGATCGGCGCGCGCCATTTGGCGGAGCTGCAGCATCGCCTGATTCACGAGGTGGACGTGATGAGCGCGACCTTGGAGCTGCTCACGGTCCGCGTTACCGAGATGTTTCGCGACCCGCACTTTTATCGCGCCGTGCGCCGAGAACTCGTGCCCATCCTGCGCACGTATCCGCAGCTCAAGGTCTGGCATGCCGGCTGCGCGTCGGGGGAAGAAGTGTACGCTATGGCGATCTTGCTGAGCGAGGCAGGGCTCTATGAGCGTTCGCAGATCTACGCCACCGACGTGAGCGGGGTCGCGCTCGAGCAGGCGCGCGAAGGCGTATACCCAGAGGCGTCGTTCGCGGGTTTTGCGCAGAATTACGGCGAATCCGGCGGCAGCGCGGTCTTCGCGGACTATTGGTCACGCGCCTACGATCGCATCGCCATTCGCGAGGATCTGCGGCAGCACGTGCACTTCTTTCAGCACGATCTCGTGAGTGACTATGCGCTCGGCGAGATGCAAGTCATCTTCTGTCGCAACGTGCTGATCTACTTCGGTGAACGCTTGCGCGAGCGCGTCTTCTCGATGTTTTCGGACGCGCTGCACGTCGGTGGTTTCCTGTGTTTGGGCTCGAGTGAAGCCTTGCCCGCCAGCCGACGCAGCACGTTCGAGGAGTTCTCGGCGGTCGAGCGTATCTATCGCAAGCGAGGCGCGGCGTGAGCGTTCCCGCGGCTGCCGAGCGGCCGTCGGTGCTGATCGTCGACGACGTCGACGCAAACCTAGTCGCGCTCGAGGCGTTGCTGGAGGGTCTCGGCTGCGACGTGGACGTCGCGCGCTCGGGAAACCAAGCGCTCAGACTGCTGCTCAAGAAATCGTACGCGGTGATGCTGCTCGACGTGCAGATGCCGGAGATGGACGGCTACGAAGTCGCTCACCACGCCAGGCAGAACCCGGCGACGCACGAGGTGCCGATCATCTTTTTGACCGCCACCCACAACACCGAAGAAAATATCTTGCGTGGCTACGGGTCGGGCGCGGTGGATTTTTTGTTCAAGCCGATCAACCCGGACATCTTGCGCAGCAAGGTGCGCGTGTTCCTCGAGTTGTTCGCGGGTCGACGTCTACTCGCGGAGGCCAATCGGCAGCTGGAAGGCCGCAACGTCGAACTGCGCAGCCTGGCGGACGCGCAGCGCGCCCTGGCAGAGAGCTTCCGCGAAGCGAAGGAGAAGCTCGAGCTCGCTTATGGCGAGCTACAAGAGGCCCAGGCGCATCTCGTGCAGTCGGCCAAGATGGCCTCGCTCGGAGAGCTCGTCGCCGGCGTCGCGCACGAGATCAACAATCCTCTCGCGTTCGTGATCAGTCACCTGGACACGAGCCGCCGCAGCCTCCAGCAATTTCACGCGCAGCTCCCGGAGCCGGCGTTGGAGAGCGGGCTCGAGCACTGGCAGCGCGCGCAGACTCGGCTGCAAGAGATGGCGCTCGGCCTCGATCGCATCCGCGATCTCGTGCTCAAGCTGCGCGCGTTCTCGCGTCTCGACGAGGGCGAACGCAAGCTCGTCAGTATGCGCGAATGCGTGGAGTCGCTCCTGACCATTCTCGGTCACCGCATCACCGGTGGCATCGAGGTCGTGACTCGGTTTGGCGAACCGGATCTGCTCGAATGCTATCCGGGCCCGCTCAACCAGGCGCTGATGAACCTGGTCGCCAATGCGCTCGACGCGGTCGAGGACGGCGGCAAGATCTGGATCGAGCTCGGCGCGGAAGACGGGCGTTACGCGATTCGCGTTTCCGACAGCGGGCCCGGCATTCCGGCGGAGATCCGCGAACGCGTGGTCGAACCGTTCTTCACCACCAAGCCCGTCGGCAAGGGCACCGGTCTCGGCCTCTCGATCACCTACTCGATCGTGCAGAAGCACGAGGGTTCGCTCGTGCTGAGCGAGCGCCCGGGCGGCGGCGCACAAATCTGCATTTTCCTACCGCTGAGCGCCCCGCACGCGGTGTAGCCGTCCGCGGAGTTCGCCGACACTGCACGGAAACGGGTTCGACGCGCGGAGGGCGTCATGCTAACCCGCGAGGGTTCGTCTTAGGCGCAAGCGTGCGCCCCTCAACAGAATCAGGAACCGACCAAGCCATGTCGAAGTTGAAGCTGAAGCCGGGTGTCATCACGGGTCCCGCCCTCCAAGATTTGTTCTCGTACATGAAGAGCGCGAAGTGCGCGCTGCCGGCCGTCAATGTGATCGGCTCGCACACGATCGTCGCGGCGCTGCAGGCGGCGCGCGAGGCCAAGAGCCCGGTCATCATTCAATTCTCGAACAGCGGCGGCGCGTTCGTGGCCGGCAAGTTCCTCGACAACAAGGGCGAGAAGGCGTCGATCGCCGGTTCGATCGCCGGGGCGAATTTCGCGCGCAGCCTGGCGGAAGCGTACGGCGTGCCCGTCGTGCTCCACACCGATCACGCGGCCAAGAAGCTGTTGCCCTGGATCGAGGGCATGCTCGATGTCGGTGAAAAGTACTTTGCCGCCAACAAGGCGCCGTTGTTCTCGTCGCACATGCTGGATCTGTCCGAGGAGCCGCTGCACGAGAACCTCGAGATCTGTCGCTCGATCCTGAAGCGCATGGCGCCCATGCAAATGACGCTCGAGATCGAGCTCGGCGTGACGGGCGGCGAGGAAGACGGCGTGGACAACTCGGACATCGACAGCTCGCGCTTGTACACGCAGCCCGCGGACGTGCTCGCGGCTTACGACGCGCTCAGCCCGGTCGGTAAATTCACAGTGGCCGCGTCGTTCGGCAACACCCACGGCGTGTACAAGCCGGGCAACGTGAAGCTTCGCCCGGTGATCCTCAAGAACTCGCAGGATTTCGTGAAGGCTGAGCGCAAGACAGGCGAACACCCGCTCGATTTCGTGTTCCACGGCGGCTCCGGCTCCACGCGCGAGGAGATCCGCGAAGCGGTTTCCTACGGCGTGATCAAGATGAACATCGACACCGACACGCAGTGGGCCTTCACGCAGCCGATCAAGAAGTACATGGACGACAAGAGCGCCTACCTGCAAGGCCAACTCGGTAACCCCGAAGGCGCCGACAAGCCGAACAAGAAGCAGATCGATCCGCGCAGCTGGGTCCACGCCGGCGAAAAGGGCATGGCCGCCCGCCTGGTCGAGGCGTTCAAGGACCTCAACTCGTTCGAGCAGTTCGAGTTCTAGAAAGCTGCTCAGTGCCGCTTGAAGTACTGGACGGCGCGCTCGTGTCGCTCGGCGGCTTCGCGCGTGTGAAACGTGCCGAGGTTGCGGCGCCGTCCGGTCTTGGGGTTCTTTTTCCTCGAGTAGAGGCGATAGTCGCCGCTCGTGAGCTTGCGGATCACGGCGCCACCACTCGGCTTTCGCGGTTCTTGCTGAGTTCGAGCACGAAGCACTCTTCGCCGGCGGGTCCCTTGATGCCGAACACCTTGCCGAACGGCTTGTCCTCGAGGCCGTGGCTGACGACCGCGTGCTCGGAGATGACCTTGTGCGCGCGCTCTGCGTCGTCCACGAGCCAGTAAAGTTCGCGCTCTTTGCCGGGCCCCATCGAATCGTCGCTGGCAATCGCAAAGTGCTCGAACTGCACGTACTGCGGGTGCGTGCGCTCGACCTTCAAGCCGAACGACTCAACGTAGAACTGCTTGGCCGCGTCGATGTCCCGCACGTACTCGACGACGAACCCGAAGCGGGGTCTTTCGTTCATGCCGGTAGAGCAAGCAAGCGGCAAGCCAGCGGCCGGCGTCTGAGCGCGCGCGTCAGGGCGCGGCATTTTCCCGATGAACGCGGGCACCTGCTGCACTCGGCAACGCGGCGCGCGCGACACACTGTGACGGCCGCGCGCGGCGACAGCTCGACGCGTGCGCGTCGTCTGGTACGGATCGTGCTTTTACACGCGGATGGATCTTCCGGCGGGCGCACGCTTCCAGACCGACGTGCCGGCGCGCTTGGATCGACTGCCGTGGTCGGCCTGGAGAGCGATCGATCGACTTTGGCGATTCGCGGATCCCTCGGCAACTCCACCTGCCGAAATACGGCCGGCGGTGCTACGGTCGCGCCCCGCTCGCCATGTACCGCAGCGACACCGTCACCGTCTTTTCCGCGACGGATCTGAGCGCGCATTCCGAGTGTGAGCACCGCACCGTGCTCGAGCTCAGCGTGCTGCTGGGCGAGCTCGAGCGACCCGGGCAGAACGAGCTCAGTCGGGACCTGCTCGAGCGCCGTGGGCTCGAACACGAGCGGCGCGTGCTCGAGTTTTTTGCGCAAGGCGAGAAGCAGATCGTCACCGTGACGACCCCGACCGCGCGCGAAGGGGGCCGGGCCGTCGCGATCGCTGAGACGGAGGCCGCGATGGGGGCTGGCGCGGACGTGATCTATCAAGGTGTTTTTCAACACGGCGCGTGGCTCGGACGACCGGACTTTCTCGTGCGCACCGCGGGTGCCAGCAAATTCGGGGCTTTCCAGTACGAGCTCGTGGACGCCAAGCTCGCGCGTGAGATGCGTGCGCGGGCCGTACTGCAGCTGTGCGCCTACAGCGAGCTCCTCACGCTGGCGCAAGGCGCGGCGTCCGAGTTTTTTTGGATCGCGCCGGGCACGCAGCCGCTCCGGCTCGAGCGGCTCGCCGCGAGCGAGTACTTGGCCTACTACCGCCGCGTGCGCGGCGAGTTCGAGGCGTTCGCGCGCGACTCCGAGCGCGCAGTGCCGTACCCGGAGCCCGTGGAGCACTGCGAGGTGTGTCCCTGGTGGAAGCGCTGCGAGGAGCGCCGCCGAATTGACGATCACTTGTCGCTCGTCGCGGGCATCACGCGCCGCCAACGAGAGCGCTTGGTCGATGCGCGCGTCGAGCGCGTGCAGGAACTCGGCGCGCTTCCGCGCGCGCAGGCGATTGCGGGCATTCGCGACGAGGCGCTCGCGCGCGTTCGTGAGCAAGCGCGGCTGCAAGTCGCAGGGCGCGCCGCGAGTCGCCCGCTCTTCGAGCTGCTCGCGCGCTCGGAGGAGCGCGCGGGGCTCGAGCTTTTGCCCGAGCCGTCGCCGGGGGATTTGTTTTTGGATCTCGAGGGCGACGCGTTCGTCGCCGGGGACGGCCTCGAGTACCTGTTCGGCTTGCTCGAGCTCGGCGTGGCCGACGACTTCGGTTTCGGCTCGGCCGAGCCTGCGCCGCCCAAGTACCACGCGTTCTGGGCCAGTACGCGCGCGGACGAGCGCCGCGCGTTCGAGGCGGTCGTCGATCGCGTCGTGTCGCGGCGCAGCGAGTTTCCCGGCATGCACGTGTACCATTTCGGCCATCGCGAGAATGAAGCGCTCAAGCGCCTCGCGAGCCGGCACGCGACGCGCAGCGACGCGCTCGACGAATTCTTGCGCGCGGGCGTGCTCGTCGATCTTCATCGCGTGACGCGCCAGGGGATTCGCGCGTCGGTCGAGAGCTACTCGCTGAAACAACTCGAGCCTCTCTATGACTTCAAGCGCCGCGTCGTGGTGCGGCAGGCATCCGCGGCCATGCAGCATTTCGTGTGGTGGCTCGAAACCGGCGAGAGCGCGCTCGCCGACGCCGCGCTGCGTGACACCATCCAGCGCTACAACGAGGACGACTGCGTCTCGACCTGGCGGCTGCGAGATTGGCTGGAAAAGCGGCGCACGGAGCTCACGCGCGCTTGGGGTCAGCCGCCGCGTCGCCCGCCGGAGCAGGA
>DASYCR010000552.1:0-3885 GCA_036500095.1 Polyangiaceae bacterium | reverse complement strand
GAGCAGGGTTTGCCGGCCCACTGCCAAAGCAGGCAGGAAGTCGTGGTGCCAGAGCCCTCGCGCCGCTGGCGAGTCGGGCTCGCCCGCGTCGACGAGCAACGCGCGCGCTCGCTCGAGTTGTCCGAGCCCCGCCGCGACGCGCAGGTTGTCCGGTTCGGGACCGAACGACGCGAGCCGCTCGGCGAGTGGCTCGCGGCCGTAGCCGAACTCGAGCGCGACAGACAACGGTGTCGCGCCGCCGGCGTCCTTCGCGTTGGGATCGGCGCCGCTCGCGAGCAAGAGCTCGCACAGCTCGAGACCGTTACCCCACGCTGCGTGGTGCAGCAGTGTTCGACCCGGCTTGGTCCCGTCTGGCGTGGAAGCGGCGGGGAGGCGCATGCTGGCAAGCGCCGGGTCTTGCCGGAGCATCGCGCGCAGCGCGTCTCGGTTTTCGACGTACTTGGGTTCCGCGCGCTGGCGTTGGCCCTCCAGATCCATGAAGCCCCAGGGGTTCACGGTCTGCGCGCTGCTCGCCAGGCGCTCTTCCGGACTCTTGCGCAGCCACGCGACATGAGCCTTCAAGCGCGCCCAGCTCGCAAAGCCGTAGCCGCGCGCGAGCGTGCACTGTGCATCCGCGAGCGTGAGTTTTGCGGACTCCGCGCGGTGCGGCATGTGCTCGATAACCGCGCTGCGAGTTCGCCCGCGCACGGCTGGGTCGGAGCTCTTGAACGCTCGCTGCAGCTCGTAAGCTTGCAGTTTCAACTGCGTGAGGTCCGCGTCATTGGGCAGCGGACGAATGGATGATTGGGATTGGGACACGGCGATCTCCTTTCGAAAACGCCCGTTGTCCGCAGTGACAGGCCGAAAGAAGACTCGCTAGCAACGTGACTCGTCTAGCTCGGGTGGGACTCGGTCCCTTTCCGCGGACTGGAGGCTTCCCGGAAGCCCGCGATTTGAATAGACGAGCCGCGTGGGCGGGTCAAGCTGGCGATCGCGCGCCTGGAATCGGTCGAAATCGCAGCGCGTCGACAAGCGTGCTACGAGGCTTTCCATAGATCGCTTTCTGGAGGGCTTGTCATGTCGGTTTCTCGAGCACAGTTCGAGTGTGGTTGGTTGGTAGCGGCGCTTGCGTGCGTTGCGTGCAGCGGAACCGCGGTGCCTAATTTGCTGCCCAGTCCGAGCCCGGCCTCGAGCGGCGGAGTGAGCGGCAGCGCCGGCGCGGGTGGCGACGGCAGCGGCCTGGTCGCAGGGCAGGGCGGCGCGGCCGGCAACACGCGGATTGAAGGCGCCGGGACGGCGGGGTTCGGCGCGAGCGCAGGGATGGCCGGAGTTGGCGGCAGCGGCGTCGCGGGCGAGGGCGGCGTGAGTGGTAGCGGGGCCACGGGCGGGACTGGTGCGGCGAGCGGCAATACCGGCGTGAGCGGTGGTGGTGGGGTGAGTGGGGGAGCGAGCGGCAGCGGTGGGGTGAGTGGGGGAGCGAGCGGTAACGGCGGAGCCAGTGGCTCGGCGGGTGCGGGAGCGCTTGGCCCGCTGGGCGCGATCATCACGTCATCCTGTACGGCAGCGCAGACGTGCTGCATGACAGCCGGCTTCCCCGCGTCGCTGAGCAACTGTGAGTCGATGTACGGCATGAATCAGCCGGCGGCGACGGCCGTGGCCAACGGCTTCGTCACGGTTGACCAAGTAGCGCTGGCGAAATGCGTCGCGGCCTATCAAGGGGCCGCCACGCAATGCAATCTCAACGCGGTCGTTGCCGCGTGTCAGGACGTTTTGCTCGGCACCAAAAACGAAGACGAGCCGTGCACGACCGGCTACGACTGCAACCGCGCGCAAGGGCCGACGACCTGCCTCGTCACCAATTCGGACATGCCGCCGGTGGGCATCTGCAAGAAGACTCCGCACGGCAAGCAAAACGACCCCTGCATATTCACCTGTCGCATGGGCGACGATTGCTCATCCACGACTTACGCCGGCCCGGGCGCGACGGTGACTCCCATCTGCTTCGAAGCGGAGGGCCTGTACTGCGACAACTCCATTGCGGACGCGGTCTGTAAAGCGATCCTGGCGCCCAACAGCGATTGCAGCTCCGACGCGCAGTGCGGCTCCGAGAGCTATTGTATCGACGGCACGTGCCAGGCGCTGAGCGCGCTCGGAGCGCCGTGCGGCATCGGTTGTCGGCATGAGCTCGACTGCGTCGCCGACACTTGCCAAGATCCGCTCTGGGCCAACGAGTACACGTGCTCCGCGGCGCCTCCGGGGCCGTGAGTAGCGTCCTGATTCGATCGGCATCGAACAGCTTTCACAGGGGTGCTTCTCGGCGCTCAGGGTTTTCTCCTTGGTTTTTTGGGGGACATCTTGGCGAGCGCTGCTCGCAAGTGCTCACGCGAAACGACTTCGCGCTCTTCGGTCATGCGCGCGTGCCCGAGTTCGGACTATCTCAGCCTGGACACTGCCAGCAGTTGCTCGAGCCATCGAACTGGCACGGGGCGTCTGCAGAGGGTTGATCCGCGCAATAAAACGTCTCCGATCCACCCATCGCAGTCGGAACCATCACGCAAGTGTCGCCGTCTACGCCCTGCGTCTTCGAGCACGTCGCTGGCGGAACGAAGGTCGTGCACGTGTGCGAGGGCGAGCAATAGTCGCGCGCGTTCGAGCAAGAGCCACAATCGACGGGGGCTCCGCACGTATCCTCGGTCGCACCGCAATGGTTCGAGTCACACGGTGAGACGCACTTGGCTCGACACTGCCCGTCGACGCACTCGAAGTCCGACGCGCAGGGGGCATCGCAAGAACCGCAATTTACCGGATCCTTTTCCAGGTCGGCGCACGTCAGGGTATTCGAGCAAAGGGTCAATCCAGGCGAACAACAGATCACCCCGGGCGAGCAGCCAGCGCCGGCGGATCCCGCAGCGCTGCCGCCGATGCCCGCCGCGCCGCCCGCGTGCTTGCCACCGCTACCGGATGCGCCGCCGGTGGCATGTGCTCCGCTTGAGCCACTCTGGCCACTACCGCTCTGGCCACTACCGCTCTGGCCACTACCGCTCTGACCGCCACCGGTGCCACTCGGAGAATTGCCGCCCGCGCCCGCCTTGCCCGCTGCGCCGCTTCCGCCGGATGCGCCACCTGTTGCCGTGCTTCCACCGGCGCCAGCATTTCCGCTCTGGGCCAGGCCGCCGCTCCCGCCGCTATCCTGCGATCCGCCCGAGCTCGGCGCGCCGAGAAAAAACGGATTCCCGTCGTTTCCGCCGCACGCCGCCAGCAGCACCGTCAAACCAAGCAAGGCCCTCATGAGCCGGGAGGTTAAGCAGTGCTGAAAGGCGGCTGCAACTGCTTCGAAGCAAAAAGCCGACGCGAGGCAAGGCTTGCTGCAGCCGGTAATGGCTCACCATACAATTCATGGGTTGGCGCGTGGTTGCGGTGGGGCTGTTCGCGGTCGGCTATCTCGCGAGCTGCGCCGGCCGTGCCTCGCTGAGCAGCGACGGCTCGAGCACTGGCGGTTCGTCCGGAGCCGGAGGCAGTGCTGGTTTGGCCTTGAGTCTGGGGACGTCAGGCTCGCACAGCGCAGGCTCCGGTGGCGGCGGCTTGAGCTTGGAACAGGCGGACAATCGAGTTCACCTTTCGGTGGCAGCGGCGGCCTGGGCCTCGGCGGCTACCCGATCGACGAGGACAGCGGTGCCTCTGAAACGGATGCCGGTGTGGATGACTGCTCGCTCGGTTGCCCGGGTACGTGCTGCGTGGCTTCGTCAACCCCGGGCAAGAGCGTGTGCGCGCCAGACGCCGTGTATTGCACGAACGGATGCGGGCTCGAGGGCGCGGACTGTCGCGATGGCCTCGATGTTCCACCGTGTTGCCCAGGCTTCGTTTGCGGCCGCGACGTGAAATGCCATTTGCCGTGCTCGCGATTCT
>DASYCR010000551.1:0-2535 GCA_036500095.1 Polyangiaceae bacterium | reverse complement strand
ACGGCAGCGCGCCGGATTTCAGGTGCGCATAGCAGCGATTTCCCCAGCCTGCGCCGTTCTTGTCGTCGACGAAGCTCTGATCTTCGGGCGCGAGCGTGGACGTCTTTTCAATCGGCTTGCACTCGTGCTCGGTCAGCCGAGTTCCAGGGCCGCATTTCGGATCTTCCGTGCCTGCGGCGCGCACCGCCGCGAGCTCGAGGCGCAGCAACGCGCCGCAATTTTCGGGGGGCTCGCCGTCACCGCGCTTGGAATCAGCGCAGGATTTGACGCTGCCGTCGCGGCTGAGCGTCTCGTGGTTCGCGTTGTGATCCCCACCTGCAGCAGCTCCGAGCACATCGAGGCTCGCATGCGCGTCCGTCGCATTCCCGGCATAGAATTCGAAAGCACCGACAGCGAGCGCTGAGATCACGTGCGTCGCGCGCGTGCAGTCGCCCTGAAGCTGGTCGGTTGCGGGTGGTAGGCTCGGCGCCTCATACATCCCGACGATGGTCATCGACGCGTTGAGCTGGCCCTTTTGCGCGAGCTTGCCCTCGAAGCTCGCGGCGTGCACCGGAATGCTCGCGTACAGCTGGTCGGCGCTCGACATCGTGACGAGCTCATCTTTCGGGGTGATCGCCGTGTATTTGTAGGCGAATGCGGGTGGCGGCGTGCAGCCGCGCAGGACCTCGAGCTGGCAGCCCTCGTAGTGCACGACGAGCTGCGAGTGACGCGCGCCGGCTTCGAGCGCAGCGCGGTCCGGCGCGGACCACTCGACGATCAGCGGCCTGAGCTGGCCCTTCGCCGCGTCGCACTTGTTTTGGAATTGGCTCGGGAGCGCGCTCTTCGTGGGATCAGACGGCGTATTCAGGGGCAGACCGGGCGCGCACGCGCCCACGCTCGCCGCAATCAACCAAAGGAAACCGAGTTTGTTCGTCATTGATGATGTGCCGAGAGAAACCGCCATACAGCCTCGAATGCTTGCTGCCCGGTGCCAACATAGTGGCTACCGCCGTGCACCGTCCAGAGCGCTACGCTGCCCCGCGCGCAGCTCGCGAATTGTTCCACGCTCGTCTCCGTGCCCGGCAGCTTTGGATCGAGATCGAGCTCTGTTCCGCTCTGCGCTGAGCCCGAGCAGCCGAAGCGCTTGGCCCAATCCTGAAAGCCTTGCTCGGCCGACGGGAACGGCGCGAGGCTGGCGTTGTCGAACACACGCCCACCCGCGTAGCGCACGATCTCGTCGGCGTCGCCGTGCACTTCCAGCAGCGCGAGCCCGGACGGTTTGTCGCAGGTGATGTCCGCGGTCGGCGCCGCACCCGAGAGGCTCGCTGCGGCGGCCAGACGATCGCCGAAGGCGCAGGCGAGCCGTTCAGTCATGAAGCCGCCGTTGGAGTGACCCGCCAAGTACACGCGCGCGGGATCGACCCCGGCTCGCGCGCGGAGGCGATCGATCAGCGCGCCGAGACGCGCCACGTCGTCCACGTTCGCGTGATCGAAATTGCAGCACGCGGGGCCAGCGTTCCAAAATTGCCGTTTTTGGCTGTCGAACGCGCCGTCGGGAGCCACCACGAAGACGCGCTCGCGCGCCCCGAGGGCGGCTAAGTGCAATACGTCGAACGCGATTTTCCCTGAAGCACCGAGCCCGTGTAAGAAGATCAAGAGCGGGCGCTTTTCACCGGGCTTCAAGTCGCTGACTTCGTAGACCTGGCTTGCGGGGACCTGCAGCTCGGGGAGCGCGGAGGACGCAGCGCCCGTACTCCGTGCTGCGGCGACGCTCGCGCTCGTCGTGCTGGGTGCGTGGGTGGACGCCGTGACTGCGGGCGGCGCAGGCGGCAGTGCGCCCGAAGGCAGCGTCGCCTGACTGCGAGCGTCACAGCCCGTCAGCGCGAGCCAGAAAACGCCGAGCGTGAGCCGCGCGTTCCGCCTCACCGCGGTCATCGCGGCCACCTCTTCACGCCATCTACCTTCTGAAAATCTCGCGCTCGTCGATATTTTGTCATGCGTGCCCAACCACGTGCGAGCAATTCTCGTCGAACGGCGCCGGATTGTCTATCTCGAGCGCCGCGTGCACCTGGCAATCGCCGCGTGTTTTCCGCCAGCAACGTGTTGGGGGTGCGTTCTGCTCGACGCCTGTCGTAGGCTGGGCGGCGAGATTCAAGAGATGCCGTTCTCAGCGCCCAGCGGCGAGCCTCAGGTCATGCGCTGTCCCAACTGTGGGGCACCCGTAAACCTATCGCCCTTCGCGCCAACGACGCAGTGTAGCTATTGTCATCACGCGATCGCGCTCGGGCGCGGCGCGCAATGGACGCCGCCGGTTCCCGCGCGGCACGCAGCCAGCGGCTCGCGCCGCACGCCGGTATTCGTCGTCTTCGCGACCGTCGCGACGGTGATCGCCTCGCTCACAGCCTATCTGTTGACGCGCGTGGCCCAGTCCCCGCAGCCGCTCGCAAGGCTCGCACCCGCGGTCCCCGCCCTGCCTACGCCGGCTCCCGAGCCCCGATCGCGCGCAGTGCCGACCAAGCCCGCCGAAGTGAGCTACCCGCTGGCGTCGCTACTCGG
>DASYCR010000550.1:0-2674 GCA_036500095.1 Polyangiaceae bacterium | reverse complement strand
GATGTTCTTGGCGCC
The DNA here is from genome assembly GCA_036500095.1 of Polyangiaceae bacterium. Classification (GTDB taxonomy): domain Bacteria; phylum Myxococcota_A; class Polyangia; order Polyangiales; family Polyangiaceae; genus PMG-095. The sequence continues at coordinate 2,659 of DASYCR010000550.1, read as the reverse complement.
CTTCTCTATGATCGCGTCCTTGCCGGAGACTGCCGGACCCATATCGAGCTCCTCGTGAGTCGCGTCGTCCGCCCAGATAGTCCCGAACTTCGCCCAGTCCTTTGCGTTGAACGCGGCCCAGCCGTCTTGGTAGAATTTGATCTTCTGTTCGGCGGTGAGCGGTGCTGGCTTCGGCGCTGCCGCCGGCATGTCAGCCGACGCTGCGGGCATCGCTGGCGCGGCCGCTGTGGGCGCGGGAGGCGGCGCCAGCGGCGCGGCCGCCGGCTCTTGCGATCCACCACACGCCGCAACGAGAATCAAAGACGAGCCGACAATTCCGAGTTTCCTCATGGTGATTTCTTTCCCTCTTCGTGGGGTTCCCACCGCACCTGTCGCGGCTGGCCGTTATTACACCGCCCAGAGCCACACAGAAAGAGGGCTTTCCGTTTGACCAGGGAAAAAGTCACGGGCCCGCCCGATCCTCGAACTAGGCCTGAAAAACGCGGTTTTGCCTGTTCTTGACAAAAACGATGTAAGAATGCATACCGAGCCGTGTGAAGCTCTCGAACAAGGGCCGCTACGCCGTGCGCGCACTGTTCGACATTGCCTTCTACAACGAGGGCCGCCCAACGCAGGTGAAGGACATTGCTGAGCGGCAGAATATCCCCCCGCGCTTTCTCGAGCAGATTTTTCAGGATCTGAAGCGCTCCAGCATCGTGGGTTCGAAGCGCGGTCCTCAGGGCGGCTACAGCCTCTCGCGCAAGGCGAGTGACATTCGCTTGGGCGATGTCGTGCGCGCGCTGGAGGGTCCGATCTCGCTCGGAGATCGCGAGACAGGGCTCAAGCGCGCGGCCGGGCCGGGCGACGCCCGCCGCGTCACCGAGGCCGTCTTTCGCGACCTCTCCAGCCGTGTCGAAGCCTGCTTCGACGCGGTGACCATCGCCGATATCTGCGCGCGAGCCGAGGAGCTCGGCCTCCGGCACCCCACCGCCCAACGCTATGTCTATGTCATCTGAGCACTCTCAACGCCAGCGGCCCGCGCTCGCCCCGCATCCGCTCGTGTACGGCAACGTGCTCGACTTGGTGGCTGACACGCCGCTCGTCGAGATCCGGCGGCTCGCGCGTGACGCGCCGCGCGCGCGCGTGTTCGGCAAACTCGAGTCCCTCAATCCGGGCGGCTCCGTCAAAGATCGCATCTGTCTGGCCATGATCGAACGCGCGGAGCGCGAGGGAAAGCTCGGCCCGGGCGGCGTGGTCGTCGAACCGACCAGCGGCAACACGGGCATTGGCCTCGCACTCGTCTGTGCGCAGCGCGGATATCGCTGCGTGCTCACCATGCCGGAGAGCATGAGCCTCGAGCGCCGGCAGCTCCTGCAGTCGTTCGGCGCCGAGTTGGTGCTCACGCCGGAGGATCAACAGATCGAGGGCGCGATCGCCAGAGCCCGCGAGATTTCGGCCGCTACGCCGGGAGCGTTCACGCCCCAGCAGTTCGAGAACGAGGCGAATCCGGAGACGCACTACCACGTGACGCTCGAAGAGATCGTGCACGCTCTCGGCGGCGAACGAGTCGATGCATTGGTTGCGGCGGTCGGCACGGGCGGCACGGTGAGCGGCGTCGGACGTGGCCTGCGAGAGCGGTTCCCGGGTTGCTTGGTCATCGCGGTCGAGCCCGAATCCTGCGCCACGATCTCGCGCGGCGAGCGCGGCCCGTCCAAGATTCAGGGCATCGCTGCGGGGTTCGTACCCAAGAATTACGACCCGCGAGTCGTCGACCAGGTGCGCACGATCACCGACGAACGCGCCTACCAGACCAAACGCCTACTCGCCAAGAGCGAGGGCCTCTTGGTCGGCATCAGCTCCGGCGCCAACGTGGCCGTCGCGCTCGATGTCGCGCGCGAACTCGGGGAAGGCAAGACCGTCGTCACCGTGCTGTGCGACACCGGTGAGCGCTATTTCAGCCTCGATGAGTACTTCAAGTCCTGACTCCAGCGCGCTGGCCGACAGCACGGCGCTGATCGTGGGCGTCGGTGGGCTTGGTTGCCCCGCGGCCTCGATCTTGGCTCGCGCCGGCGTAGGACGATTGCTGCTCTGCGACGATGACCTCGTCGAGACGAGCAACTTGCACCGGCAGATCCTGTTCGACGAGTCCGACGTCGGCTGCGACAAGCTCAGCGCGGCCGCGCGCGCCCTGGAACGAGCGGGCGTGCGCGCTGGCAGCATCGAGCTCATCCGGACTCGCCTGCTGCCGGACAATGCCCGGGAGCTCGTGCGCCGCGCCGACGTCATCCTGGAAGGCGCCGACAATTTCGCGACCAAGTTCCTATGCGCGGATGCGTGCCGGCTCGAACGAAAATCGGTCGTGCACGGCGCGGCGGTCCGCTGGCAAGCTACCGTCTTCAGCGTCGGCCCCGAGGGGCGTCCTTGTTACCGTTGCCTGTTCGAGGATTTGCCGAGCGGCGACGCGGCGCCCAATTGCGCGGAAGCTGGGGTGCTCGGCCCCGTCGTCGGCTTGGCCGGTGCGCTGATGGCGGATCGCGCATTGTCCGTGCTGCTGAAGGACGAAAAATCCTACGCTGAGTTCGTCAGCTATGACGGCCGCCGGGACCGCTTGCGCGCGGTCCCCGTGTCGGCGCGCGAGTCTTGTAGGCTGTGCGGCGCTCGGCCCGAGATCATCGAGATC
>DASYCR010000549.1:0-4089 GCA_036500095.1 Polyangiaceae bacterium | reverse complement strand
GACACCGAGCTCGTCGGCGGCGACCGCTGGGGTTTGACGGGAGGATTCGCGTACGACTTCGTGTTCTCGTTCGCGCGCACGAACAAGCAAGGGGTGCGGAAAGGGCGCAACTACTTCCTGCACGGTCCGCGGCTCACCCCCGCCCTGTGGTTCGATCCGTTCTCACACTCGAGCCCGTTTCCCGGTTTCGAAGCCGCTCACAGGCGCCTCTATTTCGAACTCGAAGCGCCGGTCTCCGCTTGGTTTGGCGCGCGCGGCGCGCCGGATCTCGTCGTCGTACCGAGCATCGGGCTCAGCTTTCACGTCACACCATGAGGGGCGCGCCATGACTTCCAGCCAATCTCAGCGCTCGAGCGCCCCGCAGCTCGCGTTGCTGCTGTCGCTCGTCGTGATCGCGAGCGCCTGCGCATCGCGCAAGCCCTACTTTCCCGCCGCGCCGCACGTGGCCGGCAATCCGCGCGTGCGCGCCGAACTCACGGAGGTCGACCGCCGCGAATTCTTGCGCGCGGTAATCGAAGTGGAGGGCAGCGCGGGCACGAGCCTACGCCGCGTCTTACTCGCTCCCACGTCGGCTGAGCCGTGTCGCGAGGGTCTGCGCGAGCGAGCGCTCGTCGTGGACGGCAAATCGATTTGGCTTCGCCCGGTGGACATCGGCGGACGCCATTTGCTCGAGGTGTACTTCCCCGCAGGGGGCGGCGAAGATTTGCTGCATCAGACACCCGTGATCGATTTCGTGCTCGAGGGGGAGCCGGGCGAGACGTGTCTGCGTGTTCCGCTTTCGAGCGACGCGCCGGCGCTCGCTTGGCGCCGCGATTTCGACTGGAGCACGGATTGGGCCTTACGCGCGGCATTCCCGCAGCGCCCGGTCGGCAGCGTGGCCGCCGGCTGGTCCGGAGTGCTGGGCATTGGCCGGTATTGGGGGCCCGTGCGCACGCGACTCGAGCTCGGCGTGGGCATCAACGATTGCCGCGGTCGCTGTCCCCGCACATCAGACGGCAGTGAGGGCTTTACCACCACGCCGCTGCGCTTCGAGCTCGACGGCTATCTATTTCAAACGCGCGGTGTCGCGATCGCGGCCGGGCTCGGCTATCAACAGCAGTGGGCCGCGCGCCGCAACCCGGATGGGAGCGGGCGCAGCGAGGTGAATCGTGGCCCACACGGCGCGCTGCGCTTCGACTTTACCGCCCTCGCTCCGCCGGGTTTCCCCGAAGGACCGCGGCAAGGCGCCGTCGGCCTCGAGTTCAGCTTCGATCGCTGGGCGTCGACCACGAGTGCGGATTCCGCCTGGGTGCTCGGCATCGGGCTCGTGACCAGCGTTGGATTTTGAGCGCGCGCGGCCTACGCGGAAGCGCGTCAGCGCGCCGGCAGCTCGATGGTCAGCACCTGCTCGACGTTCGGCCACGCGTACTCTCCGACTCCCCGGACGAGCACGCGCGGACCTGCGCCGCTCGCGCCGGTCGCGGAGAGCGTGAGCTTCGTGCCCGCGCGCACGCAACGAAACGTGGCGTATTGCGTGCCGGCCTGCGCGTTGACGCGCGTCTCCAAGCGCGCTCCGTCCGCGACCTCGAACAGTTCGAGCTCGAGCTCGCGCAGAAAGTCGTAGGCTGGCGTATCGCGGCGCGTGCCGCGCGCGAGCAGCGTGTTCGGCCGCACGAACAGCGGAATGCGCTTGAAGGGCACGCCTTGCTCGCGACGCCACGTGCCGCCTTGTACGCGCTCACCGCTCAAATAGTCCGTCCAAGTACCTGCGGGCAGGTAGTACTCGACGTCGCCCGTTTCATTGAACACGGGCGCGACGAGCAGCGAATCACCGAGCATGAACTGGCGATCCAAATAGTGCGTCGCCGGATCGCTCGGGAACTCGAGCATCATGGCGCGCAGCATCGGCGCGCCGGTCTCCGTAGCCTGATGCGCGGCGCGCCACAGATACGGCATCAAGCTGTGCTTGAGCTCGGTGAACGCGCGCAACACCTCGACCGACTCTTCGTCGAACAACCAGGGAACGCGGTAGCTGTGCGAGCCGTGCAAGCGGCTGTGGCTCGAGAGCAACCCGAAGGCGACCCAGCGTTTGTACAGCGCCGGCGTGGCCGTGGAGTTGAAGCCGCCGATGTCGTGACTCCAGAACGCGCCGCCCGACTGTCCGAACGAGAGCCCGCCGCGCAAGGTTTCGGCCATCGAATTGAAGGTCGCGTCGCAGTCCCCGCCCCAGTGCACCGGAAACTTCTGGCAGCCGACGGTCGCCGAACGCGCGAAAACCGCGGCCTGCCCCGGGCCGTGAAACTCCTCGAGCAGCGAGAACACGGCCTCGTTGTACAAGTGCGTGTAGTAGTTGTGCATGCGCTCGCCGTTCGCGCCGTCGAAGTAGACGGCGTCCGTCGGGATGCGCTCGCCAAAATCCGTCTTGAAACAGTCGACGCCCTGCTCGAGCAACGCGCGGAGCTTCTGCTGGTACCAGCGGGTCGCCTCCGGGTTCGTGAAGTCGACCAGCGCGATACCGGGCTGCCAGTCGTAGCGCTGGTACACGTCACCGTTCGCGCGCTTCAAGAAATAGCCGGCGTCGCGCCCTTCCGCGAATAGGCTCGACAGCTCGGAGATGTACGGATTGATCCAAACGCAGATCTTGAGCCCGCGTGCTTTCAAGCGCGCGAGCATCGCCTTGGGGTCCGGAAATTTTGCCGGGTCCCACGTGAAGTCGCACCAGTGGTGCTCGCGCATCCACAAGCAATCGAAGTGAAAGACGGTGAGCGGAATGCCGCGCTCGAACATGCCGTCGATCATGCCGCCCACGATTTTCTCGTCGTAGTCGGTCAAAAACGACGTGCTCAGCCAGAGCCCGAACGTCCAGAGCGGGGGTAGCGTGGGGCGGCCTGACAGCGCGCTGTACATGTCCAGGGCGTCCTTGGGCGTCTGGCCCGCGAACACGTAGTAGTCGAGATCGTGGTCGCGCACGCTGAATTGCACGGCCGCAACGCGCTCGGTCGCGAGCTCGAAGTCGACGCGGCCGGGGTGGTTGACGAGCACTCCGAGCCCGCGATTCGTCAGATAAAACGGAATGCTCTTGTACGAGAGGTCCGTCTCGGTGCCGGGGTCTTCGTTCCAGGTTTGCAGCGATTGACCGTTGCGCACGAGCGCGGAAAAGCGCTCACCGAGACCGTACACGCACTCGCCCACCCCGAGCGACAAGCGTTGCAGCAGGTAGTCCCGATCCCCTTTGACGTTCATTACGCCGAGCGCGTTCGGCCGGCTCTCGGTGACGAGCTGGCCATCGCGCATGAATTTCAGAGAAAACGGCGCCTTTTGCACGTGCACTTCGAGCGCTCCGGAGCGAAACACGAGCGTCTCGGCGTTTTCTTGGATCGTTGCCTTGTGGCTCGCCGCGTGCTCGAGCCCGAAATTCGGCAAGCCGAGCTGACGACCGAGTTGATGTTGCACGCGAACGCGCACCGCGCCGGGCAGCGGCGCCGAGAGGCGCACGATGATCGCGTAGGCGTTGATGTTTGCCTTCGGATCCATGCGGTTCAAACAGGTGAGCACAAGCTCGCGCTCTTCCACCCGGTGCTCGTGCACGCGCACCGCATAGATGGGCTCCACTCCCTCGTGCATCGTCCAAACGCCGTGGCTAAATCTCATGATTCTGCTCTGCTCCGCCGAAAGCTAAGGCGCTGCCGACGATTTCCGCCGAAGCGCGGTGGTCTTGGCCGCTAATCGCTGGCTCCGAAGCAGCGTTCAAATACGCCCAGCTGGCATTGGAACGCCGCCAGCGCTCGGGGAAGCCACTCAGGCGCTGCGAGCCTCAGCCACGACCTTGCCGAGCCGCGCGATCGCTTCATCGATCGTGGCCAGGCTCGGTCCGAACGAGAAGCGCGCGTGATGAACGAAGCGCGAAGCGCGGCTACCGCGGCGCTGACCCGGGTCCACGTCGAAGAAATGCCCGGGTACGGTGATCACTTTGTGCCGGAGGGCGGCGCGGAAGAGCGCATCGCCGGTGTTGATCGCCGACGGCAGATTCGACAAATTGCCCCAGCAGTAGAACGTGCCCTGCGGCTCGCGCTCGAAGCGAACGCCGAGCGCGCGCAGGCCGTCGATCAT
>DASYCR010000548.1:0-7180 GCA_036500095.1 Polyangiaceae bacterium | reverse complement strand
CAAATCCCGAGCTCAGCGAGCGAGGAGCTCGCCGCCCCAGCGCACGTCGTCATCAGGTATGCTCGCTGAGGTCATCTGAAACGATAGCGAAAGAACGCGACATAGGAGGGCAAGGCGTCGCGCAAGAACCGGATCTTCTTCCCCTCATCGAAGCCTCGCGACACGTAGTTCACCGGCACTTCGAGCGGTGCATGACCGTTTTTAGCGAGCTTGCAGGCGAGCTCGATGTCCAGGTCGAAGCCGTCGCTCTCGAGCTCGATCCCTTCGAGGCACTCGCGCCGGAACACTTTGAACATGGTGTTCACGTCCGTCGCGCGCTGCTGGTAGAGCAGATTGTATGTTTTGGCGAAGCCTACTTGCGCGATGTTCATCAGCAGGCCTTTGAACGCGCCGCGCGCGAAACGCCGCACCTTCCAATCGTCGAGGCCAAGCGAGCGCGAGCCGAGCACGAAGTGCGCGCGCTTTTGTAGAATCGGCTCCAGCAGCGACTCGTAGTCGTCGAGATCGTACTCGAAGTCAGCATCCTGAATCAGCAGGATGCTGCCGGTCGCCGCCGCCAGCCCCGCTTTCACCGCGTGTCCCTTGCCGCGTGGGCGATCCTCGTAGATTGTCCGCACGCCCGCGCGGCCCTCGTAGCGTTGAACGATCTCGCGCGTGCCGTCCTGGCTGTTGCTTTCGACGACGATCAGCTCCTTGTCGATGCTGAGCTCCTTGCGCAGCAAGGCGTCGAGCACGTCGGCGACGTAGCGCGCTTCGTTGAAGACGGGCAGGATGATCGATAGCTTTTCGCGCGGCGCGCTGGCTTCTTCGCGCGGCGCAAAAATGCCGACTTGGTGTCCGGTGCGCAGCGGAACCGAGACTGCGCGCAACCCTGGTACGCGCGCGGCCGCGGAGCGGCTCGAAAAGCGCTCGAGCACATAGCCGGCCGAGCGAGTCGTGGGAAAACCGAACTGCGCGCGCAGGGAATAGCCCTGCTTGCCCATCAGTAGCGCCAGATTCGAGGTCGAAAAGAACGCTCGCTTCAAATCGAAAAACGCGGGCCAGTAACGGCGCAAGAGCCGCGCCGGCAGCGAGTCTACGTTGGCGTAGGTAACGACAATTGGCGTACCCACTGGTAGCGCGCGCTTCAACTCAGCTAGCAGCGCGCCCGGATCGGCGCAGGCCTCGAACAGCTCATGCAGAATCACCGCGCCAGGCCGACGTGCCAGCGCGTCGCGCGCAAACTCGAGCGAGCCGTCGAGCGCGAGGCGTTCGAACGCGGCATCGCTCAAAGGCACGAGCTCGAGGCCGACGCGGCGCGCGACAGGGCTCGTTGCAAAGCCGGGCAGGCTACGACCGAGGAGTAGGACGCGCTCGAGAGTCACGTGAGATAACGCTGCCAACCGCGCTGACAAGAGCTCGAGAAAGTTCTCGAAGTCGCGTTCAAGCAAGCCACGATCGCGCGCCGTGAGCTGCGCCGTACGTTCGATATCGAAGTAGTTCACACCGGCGCCGCCGACTGGACTGACGTACACGAGCCCACAACTCGGGCAGCGCACGAAGCGCACGCCGACGCGGTGAAACAGGTACTCGCCCCGGCCGGCATCACAGACCGGACAGCTCACGTAACGGATACGCCCGCGCGACGCCACCACGGCTGGCGTTGGCTCGAACGCAAAGTGACGCTCAGTCGACGTCAAGGAAGAGTCCTCGAACACGCGCGCAGCCTAGCACCGTTGACGCTGACTCGCGCACGCTCGAGCTTAGGCGCTCGACGCGGGCGGGCCCGGCTCGGCTTCGCGTGATCCCGCAGCAACCTGCGACTCAGGTTCAGCCCCGAGTTCACGTGAAACCGTCGGCGACGTTGGCGGTCTACCCAGGATTCGCAGGAGCCAGATGAAGACACCGAGCGTCAGGATGAACAACAAGCAACCGGGCCACAGCCAGCGCGGGTAAAAGCGGAAGCGATAGTCTCCCTCGGAAGATTGCAGCACCGTGGCCAGTGCGTCCTCGTGATTCACGACGGATCGACCGTTTACTCGCCAGCCCGCGTCGAAGTTTTGGTTGAGTACGAGCGTGTCACCGACGCGGGCTCCGCTCACGTGAACGACTATCTCGTTCGGCGTAAAGCGAGTGATTTGCGCCTTGCCCTCGCCAGCGAGCATGAACGCCTCGCCCCGGTAGTCCGGCGCGCCTCGACCGCGCGCACCGAGGCCGGGCGTGCGCCCGCGCGCGTCTTTTTCGGCCCAGATATTGAGCCCGGCGTGCATCGTGCATTCGATTACGCCGATCCCGGCTTGCATCGCCGGCAGCGCTTCCGGCGCGTAGTCACGCTTGGCGTACTGCAAGAAGCGGGGAACCTTTTGCTCCGTGTAAAAGACGTCGACCTTGGAGACGTCGGGCTCCTTCATCCAAAACGCGTGTTGCATCGGACGATTCGCCTCGAGGCTCACGTCGAACGCCAACCAAAACGCCGGAACGAGCAGGAGGAACTCGAGGCGCCGCCGAAAGCGGCCGCTCCGCACCAGGTACCGTTCGCCGACCGCGCAGGCCACGAGCCCGAGTAGCAACGCGGCCGGATAAAGCCAGCGCGACGGCACGTGTTGTGAGCGAAAGATGGATATCTGGTGGAGGAGTGTCCACGGCGCGTACTCGTGAAACGCGCCGAAGCTCAGGAGCACGGCCCACAATCCCGCAAAACGCAGCGCGCGCTCACGCCCGCTCTGAGCGAGGCCGTTCGCCGCGGCGAGCAACAAGAACGCCGCCCAACCGATGTACATGCCGTACTCGTGCCAACCCCAGCGCGGGATGTGCGCCGGATGCGCGCCCGGCACTTGCTCGCGCGCGACCAAGGCTTGCACGAACGCCGTCAGATCGATCGCCTCGGTGGACTCCGTCAAACGCGGGTGGTTCGGGAAGTCCGCCATGGTGGGCAGTAGTTTCGGTCCGGCCAGGCCAAACGCGGTCGCGAAAAATAGCGCGGCGACGGTGAGCGGCTCGAGCGAACGCCCATGCACGGCACGCGCGAGCGCGTACAGCCCGAGCAGCACGACCGTGTGCGGAAACGGATAGATGCCGCCCTCGTAGATCATAAGCGCGATGCACGCGCCGCCGCCGAGGATGTTCCAAACCTTACACCTCGAGCGCGTGAAGCGCAGTGTTCGTTCGAAGAACCAAAACGTCCACGGCACCCAAGCGTAATAGAGGTGCCAGGTGTGACCGGTCGCAGCTTGTAGAGCCCAGCGCCCGTTGACGACGAACACCACGCAGGCGAGGGTTCGCAGGGCGGCGCTCTTCGTGAATTCGCCCGCCAAGAGCCAGGTGCCGAGCGCAGAGATCGCGGCCATGCCGATGACCTCGACGCGCAGGGCGTAACGCAATTTGGCGAGCAGATAGACTGGGAACCACGGGGAGACGATGTTGACGCCGCCCTGCACGTTCGCCCAATCCGAGAATCCTCCGCACGTGTACGGATTCCAAAATGGGAATTGCCCGAACTCGCGCAGCGATTTGACGGCCAAGTAGCGGTGCGCGCTGTGCTCGTCCCAATCGTGGCCACCCATCGCCGATAGATCCGCGAAGAGCGGGGCCACTACGCGGCCGATCATGACCGCGACGATCACGAGCCCGATTGTCGCGAGGGCGAAGGCAGCCGGATCGCGGCGCGCGCGCTCCTTCAGCGCCCGCAGCCAGCCTGTGCACGCCGCGAGCGAGTGCCTCAATGCGTTCATCGCGCGCCACGATACTCGGCTGGCCAAGCTCCGCCAAATCGCGCCGGTTGCGAGCTCTGGTTCGCGGCGGTAGCGTGGAAAATTGATGTCTGCTCACCAGGCTCCGCCCACAAAAAGCCCACTCGAGCCACTCTGGCTGAGTCAGGCGCTCAGCGCGGCCGCTCACCCAATCGAGCGGCATGACGAGGTGCGCCGGCTCGCGCTCGCTGCACGACAATGCCTCGATTCACTGCGGGAGCTCCACGCTGCGGACGGGCCCCCGAGCGCGCTCGCGTTGCTTCGCCGAGAAGCGACCGAGCTCGCCCTCCGCGCGTTCATCGCCAGCCATTCCGAGCAGAGGCCAGCCGTCACGGCGACCACTGCGGACCTCCTGCAAGCGGCGCACGAAGCTGGCTTGCGGTCGCCGGCCGCAGATGCACTGAGCTCCGCCGCCGACGAAACGCTCGCGCCCGAGCAGGCGATTGGTGTCGAACGCGCGATCGCCCGCGTACTGCGGCAGCTCGCTTGGCGGACACGCGAGGAACTGCTCTGGCTTCGAGTCGTCCGCTGCGTTGCCGTGCCGAGTCTGTTGTTCGCGGCGCTCTTCGCCGTCGTATCGCTCGCACGGCGTTCACCAGCCGGCGCTGAAGTCGGACAGCCCACGCCAGCGGCCGTACCGCACGCCGCACCCCCCGCACGACCCGCGCGCCCCCCCGGACAGCCGTGAAGCAGCCCGGAATCATCCTCGATCGCGACGGCACGTTGATCGACGTCGTGCGCGACGAAGAGCTCGGCGTGATCTCAGTCGCGTTTCACCCGGACCAGCTCCGACTCTTGCCCGGCGTGCTCGATGGACTCGCGACGTTGCGCAATGCCGGCTACCGCTTCGCGATCGCCACCAACCAACCCGCACCGGCCAAAGGCCAATTCAGCGCCGACGCCGTCAAGCGCACGAACGACGCTCTACTACGCCTGCTGGCGGACGCCGGCATCGCGATCGACACGCTCGAGGTGTGCATGCACCATCCGGTCGGCGGCGCTGGTGGCGACCCCACGCTCGTCATCGACTGCGATTGCCGCAAGCCGAGGCCCGGCCTCTTGCAGCAAGCCGCTCAGCACGCCAATTTCGACCTCGCTCGGAGTTGGATGATCGGAGACTCGAGCGCAGACGTACTCGCGGCCCACGCCGCGGGCGTTCACTCGGCGCTGGTATTTTCGCGGGAGCGCTGTGAGCTCTGCCCGTTGCGGGCGGGCCCGAGCGTTGCTCCCGAACTCCACGCGGCTCGTTTCGACGAACTGGCGCAGCGGATAGTCGAAAAATGCGGCGTTATATGCTGAAGCCACACCGAAAGCGGCATGACTCAAGAGTTCAACGAGCCTTTGAAGAAGCGTTGACCGGCGGACTGCGCGCTCCACCAGAAGACTCAGGGTGATGCCGGTCGAGAGCGTCATGACACAAGTAACCTGGTTCGCCGCAGCGCTCGGCGTGCTGCTCTTTGCCGAGGTTTTGACGCTGCTCGCGGCACTGGCGGCCGTCCTCGCGCGTAAGAAGCAGCTGAAGATTCCGACTGCGTACGCGCTCGTGTCGTCGGCGCTGCTCGTCGCTGCCGCTGCGCTGATCGCCCTCCGCAAGTTCGATCTGCTGCCCGACCTCTTGTCCGTTCAGCGCGCGCACGGTCAGGGCAGCCTGCTTTTCGGCAGCAGCGTCGTCGCGTTCGCTTGGCTCGTCGCCTCGGCTGGCCTCGCGATAGGGCTCGACCACGCGCAGCGCTGGCTCGCGACCAAACATGAAGTTCTCGCACGACTCGCGCTGCCGCTCCCGGGGGCCGTGGCGCTGCTCTGGGCGCTGCAAGATACGCTCGCGTCCAGCCGCTTTTTTCAGCGCGTGCCCGACACGCTGACGCCCGACAGCACGCGGCCCTGGATGCTCGAAGTCCCCCTGGCGGTGCTCGGCCTCGGCCTCGCCCTACGACTCGCGCGCTCACGCGTGACACCGTGGCTCTTGCTCGGTGCCGAGGTCGCGCTCGTACCGCTCACGTACGCGTTGGGCGTCGCGACGATCTTCTTGTCGCTCCAGCTCACCGAGCTCGAGCTGTGGGACGGCTTCAAATTTGCTGCGTTCTGGTCGGCCGCGGTCTTCGCCCTGCCGATAGCAGCGGTGCCCGGCCGGCTGCGCGCGCGCGGCTTTGCGATCGTGATGCTCCTGTTCGCGCTCATCACGTATGGAGATCTGATCTATCTCCGCTACTTCGGCAATATTTTGCCGGTGCTGGCCGTGAGCAGCGGGGGCCAAATCTGGGACGTGCGCGACATCATTTTCAAGTACACCCAGCGCGGGGATGCCTGGCTGTTGCCCTGGGTGATCGCCGCGATCGCGACCTGGTTCTTATGGCCCAGAACGCCGGCCAAGGCGCATCTGCCGCTCGGCACGCGCGCGCTGGTCGACGTCGTGTTGGTGGTGGGCTGTTTGGTGTCCTTGGGACCGGTGCGCGGCCTGGTCGACGCGTGGATGAAGAGTGACCGCTCCTGGCGCGTCCTGAACGGAACCGACGCTGTGCAATCGTCCGGCTACGTCGTCGCTCACATCAAAGAAGTCGCACGCTCGATTCGCGACTCACGCGCGCACTCGAACATCACGGCCGAGCGGCTGGCGTTCGTCAAGCGCTACCACGCCGAGCGAGCGCAAGAGTCACACTCCGATCCCGAGTTCGGCGTCGCACGCGGCACCAATCTGCTGATCATTCAGGTCGAGGCCATGCAGGAGTGGGTGGTCGGTGGTCGCTATCGCGGTCAAGAGATCACGCCCTTTCTCAACCAACTGCGCGAGCACTCGCTCTACTTTTCACATCTGTTCGACGAGACGGGCGACTCCTCGACCTCCGACTGCGAGTACATGGTGCTCAACTCGCAGTTTCCGATCCCGGAGGGCTCCGTCGCATTTCGCCGGGACGAGAACCATTTTTTCACGCTGCTCCACGCCTTCAAGGAGGCCGGCTACACGACGTTCGCCGGCCACGCCTATGCCGCCGGCATGTGGAATCGCGGCGTCCTCTACCCAAAGTACGGGTTCGACCAAACGGCGTTCCGCGACGAGATCGGTCCTGGCCCGAAGATGGGTTGGGGCATCGGCGACAAGCTCTTCTTCGAGCGCGTGGAGCCGCGCGTGGCGGCGCTCAAGCGTCCCTTCGTGAGCATTTTGATCACGCTGACGTCGCACGGCCCGTTTTCGTACGTGCCCGTGCGCGAGCACAAGCTTCAGCTCGCGCCGCAGACCGAGGCCGCCGAGTTCGGCAACTACCTGCACTCGATGCGCTACAACGACGAAGCCATCGAGCTTTTGCTGCACAAACTCGCTGAGCAAGGGCTGCTCGACAACACCACCGTGGTCATCTACGGCGACCACGACTCGCGCATCAAGTATCCGCTGGCCGTCACCACGGGCCTCGAGTTACCGCGTGAAAAGATTCAGCGACTCACGCAGCGAGACTACA
>DASYCR010000547.1:0-6940 GCA_036500095.1 Polyangiaceae bacterium | reverse complement strand
CTCGACCCCGCTCCCCCCCGCTCCCCCCGACCCCGCTCCCGAAGCCAATCCCGAACCCGACCCCGTTCCATCGCTTAGAACGCGCCGTCTAACCGGCCACGCCGCGAACGACCGAAGCATGGCCAAGCACCCGCCTCGCGCCTGCGCCAAGCTCGCCAAAGAACTGGTGCACGCGAGTTTCTCGGGGCAGCAGCAAAAAAACTCAAAACTTGGCGTCGAGCGAGGCGAGGAACGTGCGGCCGTCTTGCTCGATCGTGTTTTGTGTGAACTCGCGGCTGAGTGGCACGCGGTAACGCCAATCGAAGGCGTTGTACACGCCGAACGCGTAGCGCAGGCCGTGTCGCGTTTCTTCGCCCGACAGGACCAGATCCCAGATCGCGGCGCCCGCGGTGTGACCTTGGGCGGGGTCGTTTTGATTTTCGTAGCGGTCGTAGCGGGGGCCTTGCAGCGTGAGGCGCGTGCCGCACACGAGCGTGCGCGGAAAAATGCTGACGGCGGCCTTGAACGCGGCGAGCTGCACGGGCGCGTTCTCGACGGTGCGCTTGTCGCTCGCGCGGCTGAAGCCGAGCACGCTGGCGGCCGAGTCGTCGCGTAAGAAGCGCGCCACGGACAGGCCGTAGCTTGCGGACAGCATCAAACCCTGGCGGAAATCGCGGCGCAGGCCGATTTCTCCGCCCAGGATCTCGATCGGGTCTCGCTCGTTTTGATAGTGGAGCGGATCGCTCATGGTGCTGCTGCCCTGCGCGGCGATCAGGTGCGTCGCGTGATCGGCGTAGACGGCGACGGTGCCGACGAGCGCGGGGCTGAAGTGATGTGCGTGCTCGAGCTCGAGCGTGACCATCGACTCGGGTGAGAGGCCGTGGCTCGCGACCTGCGTGAAGCCGCCGTCGTTGTAGTAGAGCTCGTAGATGCTGGGCGCGCGGAAGGCTTTGCCGCCGACGAGCTTGGTGTTGCCGCCTTCATACGGCTTGTAAATCACGGCCGCGCGTGGATTGACCGAGGAACCGAAGGTCGAATACGAGTCGAGCCGCGCGCCGAGTGAGACGTGCGCGCGCGCGCTCAGATCCGCGTCGCCGAGCGCGTAGAGCGCGCCCACTTTGAAAGGCTGACTGTCGTGCAGGAACGAGCCGGTATCGTCGCTGCCCGTTTGCAGTACCTGGTAGTGCACCTGGAGCTCGCCGCCGAGCGTCAACCGCAGCGCTTTGATCGGGGTGAGCTGCACGCGCTGCTCGACGCCGAACCAGCCGCCGTGGAACGTGTCGAGCTCGACGCCGCCGTCGTCGACCGCGTCGCGCGCGTACGTGCCGCGAAAGCGGTACAGGTTCCAATGCGCACGCGAGAGCAATGTCACCTGCTCGCTGAGCTTCGGCTCCGCCTTGAGCTCGACGAACGCGCGCGTGTCGGTCTGTGCCGTGCGCGGATCGCCGAACAGCGTGTCGTACTCGGCGGTCGGTAGGTGTTTTTTGGTTGAATGCAGCGACCAAGACGCGGTCCAGAATTTCCACGAAGCGCGGCCGCGCAGCGTGCCGGACTGAAAGCCATCGGCGTGCTGGGCGACGTCCGAGCCGTCCGGCGCGACCATGCCGGGAAACGCAAAATCACGGCCCTCGCCGCGCGCGCCGGAAACCGACAGCCAGAGATGACCGTCCTTGCCGAGCTCGAGGTCGCCGCGCACGCGAGCGCGCGCCACGCCGTCGAGGTTCGTCGATACACCGGCGCTGACGCCGGTCGGCGCGTCGTCACGGCTGACCACGTTGATCACGCCGGAGAATGCGTTCGTGCCGTACAGCACGGAGCCCGCGCCGCGCACGACCTCGATGCGCTCGACGTCGCCGAGGTCCGACAGCGCGTCGTAGCCGACGTAGGACGAGCCGAGCCAGTCGTCGTTGACCGGCTGTCCGTCGTAGGTCACGAGCATGCGATTGCCGTAGTCGCCGAGTCGGCCGAGCCCGCGCACGCCGAGCGTCACGTACGAGCGATCGTCGGTGACGTACACGCCCGGTACACCCCGCACCGCTTCGGCGATCGTCGGCGCCGCGAAGAGGCGTAGCTCCCGCTCGGGCACGAGGCTGACCGAGCTCGGCGCGTCGTCGACATTTTCGGCGACGCGCGAGGCCGCGACGACCTCCGCGGCCTCGGTCAAGACCAGGTTGAGATCCGTGTTCTCGCCTTCGCGAATGGTGAGGGGCTGCTCGACCGTGCGAAAGCCGCGCGCGCGGACGCGCAGCGTGTGCGTACCGACCGGCAACGTGAGCACGACCGGCGTGTAACCGCGCGGCTTGCCGTCGATCTCGACCAGCGCACCCGGCTCGTCCGTGCTGAGCTGCGCGCTGCCGGTGAGTGGTTCGAGCGCGCTGGGCACGTTCACGGTCTGGTGCGCGCCGACCGTGAAGGTGAAGTCTGCGGTGTGAAAGCCCGAGCGCTCGACGCGCGCCGTGTGCGCGCCCGGTGCCAGCGCCAGCCGGCAGGGTAGGACACAGCTCGGCGCCTGCGCACCGTCGATGCGGGCGCGCGCCGCGGGATCGCCCGAGATCACGGCGCTGCCGAGGATCTGTTTCAGGCTGATCTGGACCGCGCGCTCTTCGCCCGCTTTGGCTTCCGGCTGCTCTTGTTCGACGGCCTCGTAGCCCGCAAGCTCGAGGATCAGCTTGTGACGCCCGGGGCGCAAACCGAGCAGCTCCGGGCTCTTGCCGCGCGGTCCGAGGTCGCGGCGATCGACGTAAAGCGTCGCGCCCTCAGGCTCGGTCGTCACGTGAAATACGACGATTTGCGACTTGAGCTGGGCGAGGGCGCCTTCGATCTTCGCGCGCACGCTTTCGTCGCGCTCCTTTTCGAGCGCGAGCGAGTAGTAGCGGAACGCTTCGGGGTATTGCTGCAACTGCTCGTGACAGCGCGCGATGTTGAACACCACGTTGTCGTTCGGGACCAAGCGGTTCGAAGCGAGAAAGTGCGCGAGCGCCTGCTTGAAATCCGCGTGCTGGTAGGCGTCCGTGCCGAGCGAAAACTCGAGCTCCGCCTCGTCGGCCAGATCATCGGCGTGAGCGACGCTTGGAACGAGCCAAAGGGCGCCGAAGAGCGCGAGCCAAGGGAAGCGCACGAGGGCACCCTACACCAAGGTCGGCACTCGCGAGGAGCGGTTCCGTCGCGCACGCGATCGAGCTAGGCTGGTGTTGGGTGACTGCTTTTTCTATCGGGCGAAACGCCTACAGGCTCGCTGTTTGTGCGCTGAGCGCGCTCGGCGCTTTGGGCTGCCTGAACCCACGCGGTGTGGAGCACCCCGTACGGCCCGCGTCGGCCGAGCTCGATTTGGCAGCGAAGCTCGACGCGGCCAACCTCACGGCGGCCAGTTTGGCCATGCTCGAGCCGCTCGCGACGAACCAGGCCTACTCCGCGCACGCCGCGGCGTTGACGCAGCTGCTCGGGCTCGCGGGGAAACTGCCCGCGGCTTCTCATGTGCAGGACACGTTGGCGATGGTGCCTGCCCGCGAGCTTGCGCGTGGGCTCGCTGAGCTCTCGGAGCCTGAACTCTCTCACGTCCACTATTTGCTGGGCATTCATGCTTACGAGGCGCGCGATCCAACTCGAGCGCTGAGCGAGTTCGAGCGCGTGCGCGGTCTCGATCAGGCGCGCGCCGATCTGTGGATGGCGGTGTGCTACCTGCGCCAGCGGAAGGCGGTGCCGACCGCGCGGGTGCTCGAGCAAGCGCTGAAGTTGGTGTTTGGGCATGACGATCCCGAATCGAGGAGAATCGCTGACCAAGCGCACTTATTCTTGGCAGAGCTCTATTACTCGGCGGCGATCCGCCTGAATCTCTCAAATAGATCCTCGGAAGTTGATCGAAGGAAGCTCAGCTTCGCGCTAGAAAATTGGTGGTACGTCCGAGACAGTGGTCCGCTCGGATCGAAAATTCCTTGGCAGCGCGCATGGGCCAACTACATGCGTGGCGATTTCGCGACAGCGCTCGCGGACTTGGACGCTTCGCGCGCGCGCGATGCTTATGCTCCCGAAGCCGGTATCCTACGGGGCTTGATCTACTGGGCGAAAGGTGAGCTCGCGCAAGCTCACTCGTCGTTCGAGGGTACCGCTCGCGAACTAGCACCCGTCGCGCAGGCCCTCGCCGAGCTCGATGCTGAGCTCGCACGAGATACCGCAGGGGCTCCCATCACGCAAAAGCTGCTCGCGGACGTCGCGGCGAACCGCATTCGACCCGAGCTGCGTGTGCCCCTCCGAGACGCGCTCACGACGCGTGACGTGGAGGCCGCTCTCGCTTACCTGCGTGAGATCGAGCGGGAAACAGACGCGCTCGCCCAGCTAAGATTGGACTCGGCGCGCAGCGATCAGGTTCGCGGGGCGCTCGTCGCTGCGCACGCCGCGGCGGAGTCGAGACTCGCACGCTTGGTCGAGGGACACGTTCAGTTTGAAATGCGCGACGTAACCTGGTTCGCGTCCGACGCGCGCTCGGCGCTGTACGACCTCGCCGCGCGCGAACCGCTGAACCCCGAATGGGTTCCGCCGCCGCAATAGAGCGCGCTCAGCGCTGCAATCGAATATCCGGCGAGCTCGGCGGCGCGCTCGGGCTGAGCACGGCCGGGCGGCGTGCGGGCGGGGCGGGGCGATGGGCCGGTGGAGACGGTGCGGGGCTTGCCGGGTGCTCCGCGCTCGCATCGGGCTTGCTTGCCTCCGGCGCGGGCAGCGCGGCGAGCGCCGCAACGACCCGCACGTTCTCGTCCGAGGCGCCTTGGACGAGCGTGTACGGCACGTGGCCCGTCATGCGCAGCGTGAACGTGCGCGGCCCGCGGCTGACGCTGGCCGCGTCGATCGAAATCTGGATCGGCGTCGCGCCGAGTTGCGATGAACCCTCGAATACGTCAGCTCCGGTGGGGTTCGAGTCGATCGAGAGGGTGAACGGACGGGCGGCCGCCGGCGCCGACGCGGTGGTCGGCTTCACGGGATCGCGCGTGGTCCAAAACGTGGCGACGAGCGCGAGGCCGAGCACGCCGGCGAGCACGAGCGGCCAGCGGGTGCGCTTCGCGCCGGCTCCCGCAACCGGTGACGGCTCGGTGATCGGTGATGGCTCGATCAACACTGCGGGCGCCGGAGTGCGCGCGTGCGAGTCGCGCGCGCCCGATTGGCGCAAGACGGCGCTCGGCAGCGTGTTCCCGCCTTCCGGTAGCAGGTGAATGGTTGGTGCTCCGGCGACATCCGACGGATTCAGCGTGTCGGCGGGGGTCATCGGCAGCTCTCGCCGCTTCTCCGACTTGGGCGTGATGAACGCCTCGAGGGCCGCGCGTAGCTCGAGCGCGGTCTGAAAGCGCCCTGCCGGATTTTTCTCCAGGCATTTGAGGACGACCGCTTCGAGCGCGGGTGGCACCTCGGGGCGCTTCAAGCGCAGCGCGGCCGGCGGATCCGCCACGATCGCGGCGCACACGCCGGACATGGACTCGCCCTCGAAGGCGGGCGTGCCGCTCAGGAGTTCGTGCAAAATGGCGCCGAGCGCCCAGACGTCACCGCGAAAATCGACGGCCTTCGGGTCGCGCACTTGCTCGGGTGACATGTAAAACGGTGAGCCGAGCGTGCTGCGCGTGCCGGTGAGTCGCCCCTCGACCGTCTCGGAGCCGAGCACCTTGGAGATGCCGAAGTCGAGCACCTTGACGGATAGACCGGTGTCGCGCTGGCAGAGGAACAAATTGGAGGGCTTCAAATCGCGGTGCACGATGCCGCGCGCGTGGGCCGCGCCCACGCCGGCGCAGGCTTGCATCACGTAGTCCACCGATTCTTCGATCGACAGCGAGCCCGCGCGCATCAAGAGATCCGCGAGATCCATGCCGCGCAAGAGCTCCATCACCAGGTACGGAGCGCCGGTGGGCAGCGTGCCGACGTCGTGCACGCGCACGACGTGCTCCGAGTCGAGCGAAGCCGTGGCGCGGCCTTCGCGCAGAAAGCGCTCCGTGGCGCCTTCACGCTCGTGCTCCGCGGGCAGCGTGAGCACCTTGATGGCCACCGCTTGTCCGAGCCCGACGTGGCGCGCCGCGAGCACCACGCCCATGCCGCCGCTGCCGAGTATGCCGTCCACCTGATACTTGTCCGCCACCATTTCGCCGGCCTGGGGAATGGCGCTCGGAACGGCGGGTTTTTGGGCGGCCCGGGTGGTGGTCATCAGAAATTCGCTCGAGACCCACGCTCGACCAAAGCCAAGCGTAGCCCGGCTTTTCGCAAAAAGCGAAGCCGACGGCGCGTGAGCTCACCGTCGATTTCAGGTCGGGCCCGCGCTTGCGATGCGGGCGGCGTGTGCGAACAACTCGGCTTATAGTGAGGGCGCAATGGCGCCTCGCGACCTGGCTCCCTACCGCTACCGGCGGATCGTGATCCTGCTCGTCTCGCTGGTGGTCGTGCCGTCGTTCTTGTTGCTCGCGCTCGGCGTGATCCTGCTGTTCATGGGTGAGGTGGGGCTCAACTTGCTGATGGGCATTTTGGTGATGGCGCTCAGCGGTGCGGCGGCGACCGGGGTGGTCCTGGTGTGGGTGTTCGTGCGACGAGAGGCGAACTTGTCGGCATTGCAGAGCGATTTCGTGTCCAAGGTTTCGCATGAGCTTCGCACCCCGCTCACCTCGATCCGCCTGTTCACCGACACGCTCGCCATGCGCCGCGGCGACGCGGACCTCGAGCAAAAGTGCATCGACGGGCTCTCGCGCGAGAGCACGCGCCTGCAAGAGCTGATCGATCGGTTGCTCGACTGGGGCCGCATGGAAAGCGGCAAACGCGAGTTTTCCTTTCGGCAAACGGATCTAAAATCGATCGTGGAAGCCGGCCTAGAGGCGTTCGAGACCGTGCGCGATCGGCGCAGCGTCGACCTGCAAGTGGAGCTGCCGCCGGCGTCCTGGCTGGTGCGCGCCGATCGCGGCGCGGTCTCCGACGCGCTGCTCAACCTGCTGACCAACGC
>DASYCR010000546.1:0-3543 GCA_036500095.1 Polyangiaceae bacterium | reverse complement strand
GCCGCGCGTGTCGGAGTGCTTCGCGCGCCAGGCGTTTCGCTATTTCAGCGCGGACGCCGAGCCCGGCGTCGAGCGCTCGTTCATCGATCTGTCGCGTGCGCTGCCCCGCGAGCGCGCCGGCGATCTGGTCGAACAAGTGGTGGCGTTCGTGAAGAGCGAGCTGTTCGTCAAGCGCGAGGTGCGGCCATGAGCGCGCGCTCTTCGCTCGGGTTGTCGCGGCGAAGCCTACTCGCGCTCGGCGCGGGCAGCGTGCTCGCGGCCGTGGCGGGCGAACGCCGCGCGGGAGCTGCGCCGGCCTCGAAACTGAGCGGGCGCCCGCTGCGCTTCATCGCCGTGTACACGCCGCATGGCCGCGCGCACGAGCTCTGGCAACCGCGCGATAGCTTCGATATTTCGTATCCGGAATCGACGCTCGCGCCGTTCGACGACGCGGCCCACTACGGCAAGAGCTTCAAGGACAAGCTGCTCGTGCTCGACGGTGTCGATCTCAGCGCGGGCATTGCGGTCGGCACGTCGGGACACGACGGGCCGCGCGTGATTCTCACCGGCAGCGGCGCGGACGGCAAGAACGCCTCGCTCGACCAGTTCCTGGCCGTCGAACGCGGCTTCGGCGCGGAGACGCCGCACAGCTCGTTGGTGTTCGCCGTCGGCAACGATGGCACGGAAATCGGCAACAACATCAGCTATGCGAGCGGTGGCACTCCGCTCCCCAAGTGGATCGATCCCAGTCACGCCTTCGACGTGCTGTTCGGCGCCGCGCTCGGCTCACCCGAAGAGCTCGCTCGTCAGCGCAAGCTCGGCAAGAGCGTGCTCGACGCGGTCAGCGCGGATCTCGCGAGCCTCGCCGCGCGCGCGCCGGCCTCCGAGCGTTCCAAGCTGGAGCAGCACCACGTCGCTCTGCGCGAGCTCGAGAAGCGCATCAGCGCCGTGCCCAAGCAGTGTGCGCCGCCCGCGCGGCCAGACGCGGCTCGCTTTCCGCGCCTCAAATCCTACGGCGGCGGCGAGCGCTACTTCGACACCATCACGGATCTGCAGATCGATCTGCTGGCGCGCGCGATGGCCTGCGATCTGACGCGCTTCAGCACGTTGTTCCTGGCCGATCTCTCACGCACCAAATACGATCCGGAGCTGCCGGACGACGTCCACACCGAGGTCGCGCACCTGTACGACGCGCAGACCGACAAGCGCGCGGGCACGCCGAAGACCTGGCACACGCTCGGCATTCAGAATCGCTACAGCTACGGCAAGGTCGCGCGGCTCTTACAACGCCTCGACGAAGCCGGCATCCTGGACGACACGATCGTGTACGTGTCGGGTGACATGGGCGATCCGAACCGGCACTCGTCGCGCGGCGTTCCGACGTTGATCGCGGGCGGCACCGGGGGACACTTCAAGCTCGGACGCTATCTGGATCTGCGCGGGCGAGCGGGCGGGGGCGTGCCGAACAATCGCCTACTCGTGAGCGTGTGCCAGGCGTTCGGCCTGGCCGAGACGCGCTTCGGTCACGCCAGCGAGGCGAGCATCGTGAACGGGCGTTTGGACGACGTGTTCGCGACCTAGCCCGCAAGATTTCAACCTGACAAGCACCCTCCTGGGGCGCCGGGGCAAAGCCCCGCTAAACGGCATTTCAGTTTTGGATCAGCGGATCACGGAGCGGAACTGAGGCCGAAACCAAACACGATCCGGCGAACCCGGCGCATGCTTTCCTTTAGGTGGACCAGGTCGCCAGGGGGGCATGCAGGAAATTCCGCTAAACAAAACCAAAACTCAAAACGCCGCGCTCAAACCCATGCCGAACTGACCGGGGCCGGGAGCGAGGGCCCAGCGCTTGCGAGGCGCGTCGCCGGTGGCGGGCGCGTCGTCGTATTCGTGCGCCGATTCCCCAGTGAGAAGCAGGACGACGCCGGTAATGGCGAGCGCGCCGCCCACGCCGAGGCCGATGTAGCCGATGGTGTTCTGCGTGTTGATCTTGGACTGTGCGTTGTTGAGCGCCGTTGCCTGGTCATCGACGTAAGCGTTGCACTCATCGGGGGTGTTGGTGTCCGGGCCGGCGCCCCCGAACAGGTTGCAGTGCGGCAGCGTATTGCCGTCGTTTCTGGCCGCGATCGCCGCGTCGTAGTTACTCTGCAACGACTTGCTCGGGCTCTTCTGATGCACGGCCAGAAAAATGCCGCTCGCTCCGGCGATCGCCGCGCCAGCCCCGACGCCGATCCAACCAAAGGTCCGATGAAAGCGCACGTTCGAGTCATGCGCCGCGCGCGTCTCCGGCGTGGGCGCGAGGCGTACGGAGATGATCTGGCCCTCGACGGAACCGACGGTCACGCTTTGCTCGAAGGGCAAAAAGCCCGCGCTCTCGAGCCGGATGTTGTGCGCGCCCTTGGGCAAGCGCACCGGGCCCGTGTACGGCCCGATGTGATCCTCGTCGACGAACAGATCGCTCGCGTGTCCGTGCAGGTCGAGCGTCAGGAGCGCGCTCTCGCCCGCGAGCGCTTGTTGATCGATGGTGGGGCTCAAGGTGATGTCGCCCGTGGCGCCCTCGCCGAGATCGACGTCTTGCTTGGCGGTGGTGTAGCCCTTGCGGCGCACTTCTACCGTGTGGTGGCCGGCGGGCACGGCCACCGACGAAGACAGCGGCGTTTGCCCCACGGATTTGTCGTCGATCAACACGTCCGCGGCGATCAACCGCGTGTGCACGGTCAGGTTCGCCGGGCGCTTGGCGACCGCGCGCACCATGTCGAAGTGGAGCGTGGCGTCCGCGTTGCCGGCGACGACGACCTCGCGTCGCGCCGTGGCGTACCCTTCGGCGACGACGCCCACGACGTGGGTGCCCTCACTGACGCGCAGCGGTCCGCTGAGCGGCGTGGTCGCCACCTCCACATTGTCGATTTCGACGTGCGCGCCTTCCGGCGTGGTCGTGACCGAGACGCGCCCGATGCGCGCTTGCTGATCGGAGAGCGTTTGCTTGGCGCGCTCTTGTTGTTCCGGGGACAAGCTGCTCGAGGTGACGACTTGGTTCAGCGCGTCCACCGCTTCAACCGGTCGGCCCATGGCGGCGTAGACGAGCCCGATGTTGTAGAGCACGACCGGGTTCGGCATGATCGCGTACGTCTGTTTGAACTCCGCGAGCGCGCCTGCGTTGTCACCCTCGTTGAAGAGCGTGAGGCCGCGGTCGAAACGCTTGCGCGCTTCGGCCTTGCTCGTCTCCGCGGCGTCGGGCTCGGCGGCGAAAGCAAAAGAGTTCAAGGACAGGCACAAGGCGCCGAGCAACACGGCGAGCCGAGAGGGTCGAATCATCATTTGAAGGGATTGTCTTTAGCCAAACCTCGCTCGTCCGCGCGACCAGATTTTCTGGGCGCGGGCCCAGGGGCGGTGGAGGGAGGCGCCTGGCCCGGGCTGACGTTCGGCTGAGCCGGTGCCACGCGCTCGATGGTCGGCGCGACCACGGGTTTGCCGGCGCTGGCAGCGGCCGACGCCGAGGCAGCGGGCGCGTCCACGCCGGCCGGGGTTGCGGTCTGCGGAGCGGCTGGAGCGGCCGGTGCCGTC
>DASYCR010000545.1:0-10120 GCA_036500095.1 Polyangiaceae bacterium | reverse complement strand
CTCCTGTCACTTCAAGATCGCCCGACATGCCTGCGCCGATCGCCGAGATCCTGGATCGCGCGCTTGCCTTCGACAAAGAGGCACGTTGGCAGGACGCGACGTCGATGCGGCGCGCCGTACAGAAGGCCTTGATCAAACTCGACGCGGCCGATGGCGCCCCCGAACACGCCCACGAAGCTATTGGCAACGTAGGCGCTTCTACAGAGATCGCGCAGACTCCTGCGTCATCGCAGGATGCGCAGACTCCCGTCCCATCGGAGAAGACTCAGGAAACCGACGACGACGCGGCGCCATCGGAAGCCCTGCCTTCGTCGGCAATGCGCTCGGTTCCCCCCACCTGGAGCGACGAAACCTCCCTCCCGCTTCTCCGCAACGATCGACAGATCACCACGTCACCGGGCACGCATGGTAGAGGCACACTCGTACCACTGCGGGCTTGGATCATCGTTGCCGCCATCGGCTCGGTCGTCCTTACGGTCTTGATCGGAGTCCTGTTTCGCTCTTCGCATGCCGCTGAAGAGAAGCAGCAAACGGCGTTGGTTCCACGCCCCACGCCAACGCCGATGCTCGAGCCCACGCGACTTGGACCGATCCCGGAGGTTACACCGCTCAGAGCAGCGGATCAGCCGGGAGTCGTATCCGTGGAGGCCTTACCCGTCGCTCCGTCACCGGTGCAGCTGCCTGCTGTGCCGTCCGTCGCCACTCGCGCCGTTCGTGCTCCGCCCTCGAGCGAGCCATCCGCAACGCCTGTGCCCGAGCCGATTTTCCTCGAGGAGACGCCACCTGATCCGCCGACTGCGCCCGCACCATCTGCGGCTAACCCGGTGCCAGCGGCTGCATTTCCAAGCGCGCCCAATCTACAATCACCCGTGCCCGCGCCTTCACCGGCGGCGCCCAATGGATTGCCAACAGCGCCCAAGCAAGACGCATCTGGCTCTCTGAAATCACCCGGAGTAGGAACGGGTTTCTGATCCTGCAGTGCGAGACGCACGAACTGCGCTTGGTGACGACCAAGGTCAGAGCAAATTCGGATTTCGCCCGCTTGCCATCAACGCTTCTCTTGGTATGATAGCCGCCAAGATCGCCATCACACTGCCACAAGAGCAGCTCGCGCGGATTCGTCGCGCCGTGCGCAGCGGGCGCGCGTCCTCGGTGTCCGGTTATATTGCCAACGTGCTCGCACGAGCGACGTGATCGACGCTTCGGTCGTCCTCGTTGCGCGGGCCAGTCGAGACCTGATCGTCACGAGCGACGAGCGCGACCTGCGGCGCTTGGATCCGCGCGCCGATTGCGCGGATTTGAGCCAGAGCGCGGTTTGGCGCCTAAGCCGCACGCACGTCCACGCGCAGCTTGAGGCCCGCGCCGCGAACTTGATCCTGCAGTGCGAGGCGCACGAACTGCGCTTGATGGTGACCCAAGGCCAGAGCGAATTCGGACGCCTTTTGCAAACTGACGGAGCGCCGACCGTGCTCAATGTCGCTCAGATGAGAACGAGAAATACCTAGGCGTTCAGCAAACAAGGCGAGACTCTCGCCGTCGCTCTCGCGGATCGCTGACAATGCACCGCCCAACGTCAACGGGCCACGCAACAGCTTTTCTAGATAGCCGGCAGCCGCGCTCCTGCGCGCCGAACGCGCTCGCTTAATAGTCATGCTTGTTCACCTCTTCAACATATACGGCTTCAACAGAGCGGTCCTTGCGAAGAATATAGATGGCACGATACGCATCGTTGAGCCGTACCGAACGATACCCTTGCCAGACCCCCTTGAGCGCATGATCCCTGAACCCAGGGATCGCCTTCGCTGCATCCAAGCCTTCGGATTGAGGTCAACCCAAAGCGCGAATTTTCTGACGATGTGTTCTGGGAGTCTGACAAGCTGTTTCCTCGCGAGCGTGGAAAGCTCAACCTTCACGTCAGCGACTGTACCCATTTTTTGGGTACAGTCAAGATCGCGGTCCAATTCAGCCGAGATCAACGCTCCGTCGTCGTAAACGCCGAAGTGGGTGTGGAAGTTCCGGGTGTTACGTCGATGACGATGCGCACTGGTTCACTCCCATGTTTCGACTAGTGAACACCGACGCAAATCACGTCGCAGTCGCCGTTGGTCGGGGTTCCGTTCACACTTCTGGTGATGGCGAATTGCGTGCTATCCGGCGCGCCCTGCATGAAACAATTCCCATCGCCGTTACCGCCCCCAGGGCCAATCGAGGTCAGCGTGCAGGTAGGAGCCGCCGTAAAGGAACCCGAGAACGCTAGAGTGCACGTTCCGGCGGACGAACCACTTACGATGGTGAGGCCGCTCCAAGTTTGGGAAAGCCGCCCGCCGAACTACCGCCAAGGCCGCCCGTTCCCGCGCCGGCGACTGCTCCGGATCCGGTCTCGCCAGTCCTAAGCCGCCGCCCCCACCCCCCGCACGCCACGCAAGCTCTCGTTCACTGCTGGATCGAAATGCACGTCCATCTGCGGAAACGCGATCACGATGTTGTTCTGCGTGAACGCGGCGAAAATAGCCTCGCGGATGCGCGAGGCCAAAATCCGGTGGTTCCACGGATCGCGCATCCAGACCGAGACTTCGTAGTCGAGTGAGGACGGGCTGAACGCGACGAGCAGCACGCGCCCTTCGCGCCCCGGCTCGCGCAGTGAATGGGCCCGCGCGGCTTCCTCCAGCACGCGACGCACGAGCGCGACGTCGGATTGATAGGCAACACCGACGGACACGCGCACGCGGAAGATGTTGTCCTCGAGCGTGAAGTTCTTGACGTTGGCTTGCACGAGCGAAGAGTTCGGCACGATCACGTCTTCTTCGTCGAGCGTGCGTACGATCGTGGCGCGGATGCTCATCTGCTGCACTTTCACGATTTGGCCGCCGATCTCGATCACGTCGCCCGGCTTGATCGTGCGTTCGATCAACAGGATCACGCCGGACACGAAGTTCTGCGCGATGTTCTGCATCGCGAAACCGAAACCAACCGCAAACACGGCGCCGGCCGTGAACAGCGCGTCGAGGTGGATGCCCGCGTTGCGCGCGGCGATCGCCACGCCCGTGAGCATGATGCCATAGTGGACGAGCCGCTCGGTCGCGCCGAACTCGCCGCCCGACGCCGCCATGCCGCCGCGCCGCAAGAAGCCGCGCAGCATCGCGCGCAAGGCCCGCGAGAGCGCGTAGCTGAGGAGCACGGTGACCAGCACGGTCACGATCATCGACAGCGTGATCGAGGTCACGCCGACTCTGAACAGCTCCGCCGTCATGACCGAACTCGACCGAAACACATCTTGTGAGCCCATTTGTTAGACGCCTCCGCCCGCGAGTGTACTCGGCCGGCTTTGCGAGCCTCGACAAAACGGCTCGATTCGGCCGTGTCCCCGCGGATTTCCGAGGAGCCGAGCGCCCTGTTATGCTCGCCGTCGTGTCAGAACATTTCGATTTGGTCGTGATCGGCGCGGGGCCTGCCGGTGAAAAAGCGGCCGCCCAGGCAGCCTACTTCAAGAAGAAGGTGGCGATCGTCGAGTGCGAGCCGGAGCCGGGTGGCGCGGCCGTGCACACCGGCACGCTGCCAAGCAAGACGCTGCGCGAGACGGCGCTCTACCTGTCGGGCTACCACGCACGTGATCTGTACGGCGTGGCCGTCGAGCTCGATCGCAACGCGACCTTGCCCAAGCTGATGTCGCGCAAGAACGCGATCGCCGCGGCGGAGTCGCGCGCGTTCCGCAACAACCTCGAACGCCACGGCGTGAAATACCTGTACGGGCATGGCCGGATCGACGACGCACACACCGTCTCGATCACGCAGCAGAGCGGCGACGTCCTGCGCGTGGGGGCCGATTTCATTTTGATCAGCACGGGCTCAAAGCCGCACCGCCCGCCGGACATCGATTTTGCCAACGACTGGATCCACGACAGCGACGAGATCCTCACCATTCACGACATGCCGCACTCGATGACCATCCTGGGCGGCGGCGTGATCGGCTGCGAGTACGCCTGCATGTTCGCCGCGCTCGGTGTGCCGATCACGCTGGTCGACGCGCGCTCCGAGATCTTGCCGTTCTTGGATTTCGAAATCATTGCCCGGCTGAAGGCGGCCATGCAGCGGCTCGGCATTCGCATGGTCCAGGGTCAGCGCTGGACGAGCGTCAAGCGTACCACCGCAGGCGTGGTCGCGACGCTCGCCGACGGCACGCCGATCGAGAACGAGCAACTCTTGTTCGCTGCCGGGCGCACCGGCGTGGCGACAGACATCGGGCTCGACAAGGTCGGCCTCGCGCCGGATTCGCGTGGCTACATCCCGGTCGACAAACACTTTTGCACCAAGGTGCCGCACATTCTGGCCGCGGGCGACGTGATCGGCTTCCCCGCGCTCGCGTCCGTATCGATGGAACAAGGGCGCGTCGCGGTCTGTCACGCCTTCGGTTTCGGTTACAAGCAGGCCGTGGCCGACACGATGCCTTACGGCATCTACACGATCCCGGAAGTGAGCTCGTACGGCGAGACGGAAGAGACCTGCAAAGAAAAGAAGATCGAGTACGTGGCCGGCCGCGCGCTCTACGCCAACAACGCGCGCGGCAAAATCACGGGCGACCTCGAGGGCATCACCAAGCTCGTCGTCGACAAACAAACGCGAAAGCTGATCGGCGTGCACGTGATCGGCGAACGCGCGACCGAGCTCGTGCACGTGGGGCAAACCGCGATACACCTCGGCGCGACCGTCGACCTGTTCATCGAGATGGTCTTCAACTACCCGACCCTCGCCGACTCCTACAAATACGCCGCCTACGACTGCCTCGCCGGCCTCGCCAAATAAGAAGGACGGAGCGCGGCCCTTCACGGGGAACCGCGAAGGCGCGAAGATTTTTGGGGTGGGTGCGGCGGAGCGCGTCATTGTCGACGGCGCGGCTGTTCAAATCGACCACGCTGGGCATGGCTTGAAACCCAAATCTCGGGCTTCGCGCCTTCGCGGTTCAATCTCAGAGGCCGTGGCCCGTGCCGATGATTTTTTTCCAGGCTTCGGTGACGTCCCAGTTGGGTTTGACGTGCGGCGGGTGGTGGCAATTTCCCGCGCATAGAGTCTGCTCGGGGAAGCCGAGCTTCGCCTCGCGCGGGCTCGCGACGTGCTTCGAGCCGGCGCCGTGGCACGTCTCGCATTGCACGTCCTTCAGGTTCTCCACGTGCGTCACGTTGGTGCCGCCGGGCCTGTCGTAGCCGGTCACGTGGCAGCCGACGCAGTCGAGGTTGAACTCCTTGTTCTGGCTCGAGAGCGTAACATACGCGTGCGCGTGCTGCGTGGAATCCCAAAAGCGCCGCTCGCTCGTGTGGCACTTGCTGCACACCTCGATGCCGGCGTAGCTCGCCTCACCGGCGGCCGCGGGCACGGGCAGCTTGTCCTTGAACGCGTCGCGATTGTGCTCGTTCACGCGCTTGTAGTAGCCGTCGATCAGCGCGTGAGCCGTCGGCTCCGAGCCGAGGTTGTCGCGCACGTCGACCAGGCGGTACTGGAAAAAACTGCCCTGCACGGGCGTGCGCGGCTTTTCCAGGGCTTTCAGCTGGCCGCGCAGGTTGTCGAGATCTCGAGAGCGCGCGCGCACGTCCGGATCCTGCTCTTTGCCGCTCTGCTTGGCCGCGGCGAGACGTGCCTCGAGCTCGTGAATGCGCGCGCCGAGACTCTCACGCTCGGCCTCGCCCGCCAGGTTCGAGCCGTCGGCGAAATCGAAACCGTCCCCGCGCACGAAAAAATCCACGATCGCCACCGCTTGCAGGTGATTCGGCGCTTCCACGACCAGCGTCTTGCCGACGAGCTCGGGCGGCGTCGGCAGATCGTTCGTCTCTCCCTGGTCGAACGGCTTGCCAATCACCAGCAGCTGGAAACCGGGCACTTTGTCGGTCAGGCGCAGCGCGTCGCCGCGCGGCATCGCGGCGAGCAGCACGCGCACGCGCGCACCGGCGGTGTCGAGCTGGGCCTTCGCGCTGGTGACGGCGTCCACGTCGCGGGCGCCGAGTGACGTCACGCCGGCCGGCAATTTGCCGTGCAGCGACGGCTCGCTCACGCCCGCGACCCCGACCTTGTAGCCGCCCACGTCGAACGTGCGGATCGGCAGCGTGTTCGTCGCGCCGCTCAAATTCGCGGCGAGCGGCGTCGCGCCGGCCACGCCGGCGAGCGCCGCGAACGTGTCGCTGCCAGCCGCCCAGTCGTTCGCGCCGGGCGCCCAGGCGCGCAGGCCGGCCACGCCGAGCGCGCGTGACAGCGCGTCCGCCTTCCACGACTCTTGCGTGCGCCGATCATCGACGAGCTCGGTGTTCATGAAAAACAGCGGCCCCGCGCCGAGCATCAGGCTCGCGCGCGCGTCGTCGTTCTGACTCTTCACGAACGCGGCCAGGTGGTCGACCCCGCCGAGCATGTCCTTCACGCAACCGCACGGCTCGAGCGCGCCGGCCGCCGAGGACACCAAGTACAGCCGAATGGTCGGACTCTTGGGCGGCACGCTTGCCGCCTCCGGACTGCACTTGCACCCGCCGCTGAGCAAAGCCGCCACGAACGAGAGCGCACGGGCGGCGCGTCCCAGCGTTTTCTGCGCGTCGATCATCGGCGCCCTTTATTACTACAGCTGTCTCGCATCGAGGCTGTTTTGGCATTTCTGTGACGCCGTGCAGCTTACGCGCCGCCGCGAGCGCGCTCTCGGTGAGCCTCGCGCAAGCCTTTCCGGCCCCCTCCCCAAAACGATCGTTACTGATCGTTCTGAAATGCGCTCTAATGAAAGGGTTGGCAGCCGACCAAACCGGGGCCGGAGCCCCACAGCCGTTCGGTCCGTTCATCCTGGAACGGCGCATCGCCGTCGGCGGTAGCGCGGAGGTGTTCCTCGCGCGGCCCAAGCTCGGCTCGAACCCGGCGCCGCGCTTGGTCGTCAAGAAGCTCTTGCGCGCGGCGCGCGAGGGCGGTGACTTCGACGCGCTCGAGCGAGAAGCCGAGCTCCACCGCGCCGTCACACATCCCAACGTGGTGAGCGTGTTCGGTGCCGGCATGGTCGGCGACGAATCTTACCTGGCCATGGAGTACGTGGACGGCGTCGACCTGTACCGACTGCTCCGTCGCGCCGACGCCGAACAGCGACGGTTTCCGCCCGGATTGGCCGCGTTCATCGCGCGCGAGGTGGCGAACGCGCTGGAGGCCGTACACGCCGCCAAAGACAGCGACGGCAACGCGCTCCACATCGTGCACCGCGACGTCACGCCCTCCAACATCTACCTGTCGCTCGACGGCCACGTGAAGCTCGGCGACTTCGGCATCGCGCGCTTCGAGCAGCGCGTGAAGCCCACGCAGCCGAGCGTCGGTTTGAAGGGCAAGTTCGGCTACCTGGCGCCCGAGCAGGTCGCCGGGGAGCCGTTCGATCACCGCGCGGACCTGTTCGCGCTGACCGCCGTATTCGGCGAGATGCTGATCGGCGAGCGCATCTTTCCAGGCAGCGGGCAGCTCGCGGTCCTACTCGCCATCCGCGACGTGAACATCGAGCCCCTGCGGCGCATGGCTGACACGCTGCCGCCCGGCACGCTCGCGCTGTGCGAGCGTGGGCTCGCGCGCGATCCCGACGCGCGCTTCGAAAATGCCGCGGCTTTCGCGCAAGCGCTGGTCCCGTTCGAGCGCCCGTCACGGGAAGAGCTCGTCAAAACGCTGGCCGAGTGGGTCAGCTGGGCGCGCGATTCACGCCAGCTGGCGCGCCAGATCGAGGGGCAAATCCGCGATTCGGTGCAGCGCATGCGCGCCGTGCGCGCGGCCAGCAGCGGGTCGATGGCCGCCGTGCACGCCGACAGCGGGGACACCGAATCGCCGCCGCCGTCGCTCAATCTGTCCAGCGTGCGCCGCAAGGACGGCCAGATCCTGCTCGGCGTGCCGTTCGCCAAGCTGATCGAGATGATTGCCACAGGTGAGCTGCACGCTGAAGAAGAAGTGTCGCTGATGGGCGCCGAGTTTCGCCCCATCCAAGAGGTGCACGAGCTGTCGCGGCACTTGTTGCCCTCCACGACCGCGACCACCAGCAGGCTGTTCGAGCCCGGCATCCCCGACTACCAGGCGTTGCTGCGCGACACCTCCATGCTGGAGGTGCTGGCGCACATGCGCCAGCGCGGCGAGAGCGGCGCCCTGTTCGTGGAGCGCAGCGCGGGCGCCGGCCTCGGCAGCCGCAAAGAGATCTACCTCGACAAGGGCCGACTCGCGCACGTCGCGTCGTCCGAGCGCGAAGAGCTGCTCGGTGAGTACCTGGTGCGCCGCGGCCGCCTCACGCGCGAGCAACTCGATACCGCGCTCGGCTCGCTCTCGGGCTACGGCGGCCGCCTGGGCGACACGCTGATCGCGATCGGCATGGTCGACGCGGTCGACGTCTTTCGCGCGATTCGCGATCAAGGGCGCGATCGCGTCGCCTCGCTCTGCGCGTGGAACGAGGGCCTGGTCACCTTCTACCGCGGGACCACGCCCACGCGCGTCCAGTTTCCGCTCGACCTCGATCTCGCCAGCCCGATGATGGCCGGTGCGATCGTGCGAGGCAAAGGCGAACCCCGCCAGCTCCTGCCCAACACGGGCAAGGTGCTCGCGGCCGGTCCCCGCGCCGACGCCGTCAAGCACCCACGCGAGCGCGGCTCGGCGCCGGCGTCGCTCTTGTTCGTGCCGACGTTGGTCGGCGAGCAACTCGGTGTCGACGCGGCCATCGAGCGCGTCGTGGCCTACCGCTCGAGCCACGAGGCGCGTCCCATCGGCGCAAAAGAAGCAGCGGCCGCGCTGATCGCCACGGAATATCTGGGCTGGATCGTCTGGAGCGACCGGCCGAGCTGATGCACGCGCGCTCGGACGCTCGAGGTTTTTCCGAGCGGAGTTAGTGGGTCTCGCTGGCCTCCGCAAAAAGTCTGGCGTCCCGCTACTCCTGGCAGGTGGCGGTCACCGGTCTCGCCGGTTTTTCTGGAGTTCAGCCTTCCGTGGCGGATCGTGATCTTTTCTTCCAAGACTGCCCGAGTCGAGCCGAGTCACATCTTCTGAAATACGCGCACGTAGTCGATCACGTACTCGAGCGGAAACATCGTGTTGGTCAGGCTCCCGCCGTTGTCGCCGCCGAGCGCGAGATTCAAGAGCATGTAAGCGGGCTGCTTGAACGGGCTCTGGCCGTTGGGGTTGAGGAGGTCGGAAAGGTTGGCCGTGTTGATCAGCGCGTCGTCCAAGTAGAGGTCGATCTTTTGGTCGTCCCAGTCCATGCGCCAAACGTGGAACTCGCTACCCCAGCTCGGGTCGTTGAAGGACGAAATCGGCTTGGCCACGGAGTCCCACTTGGCCACGTAGGCCGTGTTCGTGCCGCACGCCATGTTCGCGTGCACGGAGTTGCCATAGTACTCCATCATGTCGATCTCACCGTTCGAGGGCCATTGCCCGCTGTTGCCGAGCGCCCACCACGCGGGCCACGCGCCGGTCACCGCCGGGATCTTGCCGCGCATCTCGAAGCGCCCGTATTGCCAGCTCTGCTTGCCGCTCGTGAGCAAGCTCGACGAAGAATACTGCGCGTACTGATCTTTCGTCTTCCAATCCGTGCTGCCCGCTTTGTAGCTGGTGTTCAGCACTTGCTCCTTGCGGCCTTCGATCGTCAAAAAGCCGCCCTGCACCGTGGCGTTGGCCTGCTGGTAAAATTGCGCCTCGTTGTTGCGCACGAGCCCGTGCTCGTAGCCCCAATTGGCGGGGTTCGGCGCGCCATCCACGTCGAACTCGTCCGACCAAACGAGCGTGTAGCCGGGTGGCACGGTGATGCCGCCACTGCCCGCAGAGCCGCTCGCGCCGCCGCTACCGCTCGCACCGCCGCTACCGCTCGCACCGCCGCTGCCACTCGCACCGCCAGTCGCGGAACCCGACGCGCCACCGTTCTGCGCGCCGCCGTTGCTCGAACCGGCCGCACCACCATTGCTGACGCCCGCGGTGCCCGAACCTGCTGCGCCGCCATTGGTCGAGCCGCCGCTCGTCGCTCCCGAACCGCCGCTGTTCACGGCGCCCGCCGCGCCGCTACTCGACGAACCCGAGACGCCAGTGGAACCGCTCACCGCGCCCGCACTGCCCGCGGAGCCCACCGCGCCGCCGCTCGACGATCCGGATGCGCCGTCCG
>DASYCR010000544.1:0-15824 GCA_036500095.1 Polyangiaceae bacterium | reverse complement strand
CTGTCCAGGGTGGACGCTCTCGAGCTTGGGCGTCAGAAGCCAGCGTCCCCCACTCGGCACCACGTCGGCGCGGGTCAAGCTGCGGCCGATGAACTCGCCCAAGTTCGGTGCCGGATGCAAGGTGAGCGGCGCGTCCGTGACCTGCGCCAGAGCGACCCGCGCGGGCACGAGCAGCACGATCAGCAGCAGGGCCGCGAGGAATGCGCGCGGCGCAAGCTGCGTTCCTAGCGCCGGGAGCCGTAGCCAGGCTATCGAGCTCTGCCGCATGTCGCCTTCTTACACCAGACCGAAGGACGCTGGCTCCCGCCGCGCGAAAGCGGCAGGGTGTTGGCATGGCGCCCATGCTCTACTATCGGGCCTAGAATGGCGGACGGAGCCGCAGCCGTGACCGTAAAGCATGCGCCAGCGCGGCGACTACGGCGCGCGCTCGCGTGGAGCTCGGGTTCCGTCGCGTTGCTGCTCTGCCTCACCTGGTACTCCGTCCACCGCTTCGACTGGGCGGGGCCGCTGCTCGCCAACAGCCTGCGCGCCGTGATCGGCAGTGCGAACGTCGCGCGACTGGAGGACGTCACGTACGCCGTCGAAGACCGCGTAAACCGTTTGCTCAAGAAGAACGAGCCGCCCAAGGCGTACTGGAAGGTGCCCGAAGTCGCAGCGCCCGTCAGCGCGCCGGTCGACGCCGGGCCGAGCCCTCTCGAGCAGAACCCGACGTTCCCGCCCAAAAACCCCGGTCCCGCACTGGCGGAATGGTCCGCGCCCGGCGACGGCGACTGGCTCAGGGTGGTGGACGCTCGTCACCTGGACGAGCCGCCACGCATGTACAAGACGCTGCTGCACCCGGACAAGAACCGCTCCTGGGCCGAGGTGTTCGTGATTGCCATCGATCTCGCGCGCGTCACAGTGCTGCCGGTCGCCGGCACGCAGGAGCCGCAGCCCGACTCGGACGAGGCCAAAGCATACGCGCGCGACGGCCGTATTCCGACCGATCGGCAAGCCGAGCTGCTGGCGGCTTTCAACGGCGGATTCATGACCGAGCACGGCGGCTACGGCATGAAGCTCGACAATCTCGTGATCGCCAAGCCCAAGCCGCACGCCTGCTCGATCGCCTACATGAAGGACGAATCGCTGCACATCGCGCCCTGGAGCGAGCTCTCGGCGCAAGCCGACGACATGCTCTGGTTCCGACAGACACCGGAGTGCATGTGGGAAAAAGGCAAATTGCACGCCGGCCTCGAGGCAGGCGCCGGCCTCAAAAAGTGGGGTTCGACCGTGGACGGCGAGACCGTGATCCGTCGCTCTGGCATTGGCTTGAATCCGGAGCGCACGGTGCTCTACGTGGCGATCACGAACCACACCACGGCGCGCGTGCTCGCGGACGGTCTACATCACGCCGGCGCCAGCGACGTCGCGCAGCTCGATGTCAATTGGTCGTACCCGAAGTTCGTTACTTTCGAACCGATCGGGCACACGAACGTCTTGCACCCGGTGCCGCAAGCTCCGGGCTTCGAATATTCAGACGACGAGTACTTGCGCAAGAAAGAGAAGCGCGACTTTTTTTATATCGTGCGCAAAGATTCGCGCTAGCACTGGCCAATGCCCGAGCTACCCGAAGTGGAAGTGACGCGGCAAAGGCTCGCGCCCTTTTTCGTGGGTCGCACGATCGTCCGCGTCGAAACGACGCGTGACAGCTATTTTTTTCTGACCAAACCGCACAAGCTGAAGCAACGCTTGGTCGGGCGGCGCGTGCGTGACTTGGTTCGGCACGGCAAATACCTGCTCGCCGAGCTGGACGACGGCTCGCGCCTGCTTCTGCATCTCGGTATGACCGGCCAACTCTTTTCGTCCGGCGTGGCCAGTGTACGGCTGCTCTCGGCGAAGAAGCGGCAGGCGCTGAAGCCCGCGGAGCAGCCCGCGTTCGAGCCCGACCGCCACACGCACCTGCGCCTGTACTTTCGCGATGGTGCGCCCGCTGTCTTGTTCCGAGACGTGCGAAAGTTCGGCAAATGCCGGCTACTCGAGCCCGGCGCGGACGACGCACGCCTCGACAAACTCGGCGTCGATGCCCTACTGGCGAGCGGCGGCACCCTGCTCAGCGCCGCACGCTCGCGCGCGATCCCGATCAAGTCACTCTTGCTCGAGCAAGCCGTGATCGCCGGTATTGGCAACATCTACGCCGATGAGGCGCTCTTTTTGGCCCACGTACGCCCCACGCGGCGCGCTGCGCGCGTCAGCGCCGCCGAATGCGACGCGATCGTAGCAGCCGTCAAAAAGGTCATGCGCCGCTCAATCGCGACTGGTGGCTCGAGCATCAGCGACTACGTACAACCCGACGGGTCGGACGGCGGCTACCAGAACGAGCGACACGTCTACGCGCGCGGCGGTGAACCGTGCCCGCGCTGCGGCACCGCAATCCGCAGGGTCGTGATCGCGACGCGCTCGAGCCACTATTGTCCTGCTTGCCAGACTTGAAGCACTTCGCGGTGCTGACGCTCCGTGCGCCTTGATGTTAGGCTCGCCCGCAATGACCGAGGGCGCAGCGCTCCCCACCGCATCCGAAGAAGCCAAGAGGCGCGCCGCACAAGCAGCGCTCGCCTACGTACCGGAAGCAGGTATCCTCGGGCTCGGCACGGGCTCGACCACACGCTATTTCATCGAAGCCGTGGCGGAGCTCGTCGCGGGCGGGCGGCGTTTGCAAGCCGTCCCCACCAGCGAGCAGAGCCGCGAACTCGCCGCGCGCCTCGGCATTCCCTTGCTCGACAACGACGGGCCCTGGGAGATCGCCGTCTGCGTGGACGGCGCAGACGAGGTGAGCGCCACGCTCGACTTGATCAAGGGCGGGGGCGGGGCGCACACGCGGGAAAAGATCGTCAACTTTGCGGCGCGCAAGAACGTGATCATCATCGACGGTTCCAAACTGAGCGACCGGCTGGGCGAAAAACGCGCAGTGCCCGTCGAGGTACTCGCATTCGCGCACTTGACCACCGCACACGCCCTCACTCGTTTTGGTAGGCCGACGCTGCGCCGCCGCGGTGAAGAGCCGTTTCGCACGGACTCAGGGAACTACATCTATGACCTAGCCGTTGAGCCGATTCAGTCCCCTGCGTTGGTCGACAATGAACTGCGCCGAGTGCCCGGCGTCGTCGAAACAGGCTTGTTCTGCGGCCGAGCCGACCTCGTGCTCGTCGCCGAAGCGCAGGGAATCCGGCAGCTTGTCCGCGCCCCGTGAGCCGTCGCCCGCGAGCGGATTTAGCGCTAGACTCGCGTTCGTGAAGCGAAGCACCCGAGCGCTGTCCGTGATCGTAGGCCTGACACTGCCCCTGGTCGCACACGGCGCGCCAGGCGATCCGCCTCACCCGACGCCGGCCCCAGCGGTGCCCGCAGCCCCCGTCGCGCCTACGCCCGCAAAGGCTCCCGCCGCGCCCACTTCCGCAAAGCCGGCCGCCGCAATCCCTGTGCCCGCCAACGCTACGAAACCGAGCCCGAAACCCGATGACAAGCCGACGCCGAAAGGTCCCGCCGCGCTGCCTGGCGCGAGCGCTCCCTCGGCGGTCGCCGAGAAACCCTTGGATGCGGCGCGCAAGGGCGTCGTCCTGCTCGAGCGGGCCGGACGACCACTAGCGCTCGGCGCGCTGTTGCGTGGCGACGGTCGCATTCTCACGGCCCTTTCGCCGCTGACGCACGGCAATCAAATCGACGCTCGCTATGCCGACGGTTCGTTGGTTCACGTCAGAATCGCGCACTCGGACCGCGCTGCGGATCTGGCTCTACTCACTCCTGAGGGTGATTTCTCGCGCAACGGCTTGAAAGCGTCTCAAGAGCCGCCACCCGATGCGGGCGCCAAACTGCACGTATTTGGCCACGTAGGTGACAAGGCGCTTGCGCTGAGCGAACTGGCGATCAAGAGCCGTGGCACGCTGCGCGGCGCCGACAGTGTCGAGCTCGAGAATGCCCTCGAGCTCGCGGTGGCGCCGAAAGCGACGGACATCGGCGGGCCGCTACTCAACGACTACGGCGAGGTGGTCGCGATCGTGGCCCGGGCCTGCTCGCCGCTCGACAAGACGGGTTGCACGCTTGCGCCGTACGCGGCAACCGCCAGCAGTCTGCGTCATTTCCTGCACGCGGTACCGCAACGTCGAGGACCGAACTTCGGCTTGGACGGCGTGAGCTTCGATACGGGCATGGCGCGCGGCGTGCGGCTAGTCAGTGTGCAGGCCGAGAGCCGGGCGGCCCAAGCGGGTCTACACGGCGGCGAGCCCGGCGCAGCCGACGTGGTGGTCGCGGTCGACGGCATCGCCGTCACGACGCCCGAGGCGATGAACGATGCCGTCGAGCACCACGCCGGCGCGCAGCCGCTCAAGGTGCTGGTGCTCTCGGGCGGTCAATACCGTGAGGTGACGCTCGGCCCGTCTCCGGCGGCCGAAAGCCCGGAGCGAGGACCCCACCAACAGCGCTCCATGCAATCCGGTCCCTGGCCGCATGGCGCTCACGGGCCGCACGGCCCAGACGGCCACTAGCGGGCAGATCACCGCCGACGCCGGAAATCATTGACAATAGGGGGTGCGCCCGACGAGGATCTGCTTTCGATCCGGGCGCCTGTTGGGCCCGCCATCCCTTGGAAAGCACCGCGTGAACCGGCCCCTGCGTATCGAAGTTGCCGGCCAAACCGACGTCGGCCGCAAGCGC
This sequence comes from Polyangiaceae bacterium, assembly GCA_036500095.1. Lineage (GTDB taxonomy): Bacteria > Myxococcota_A > Polyangia > Polyangiales > Polyangiaceae > PMG-095. The sequence goes on along the minus strand of DASYCR010000544.1, from coordinate 11,141 downwards.
AACCACAACGAAGACAACTTCGCCATCATGGCCGAGTACGGCCTGTACGTGGTGGCGGACGGCATGGGCGGACACTCTTCGGGTGAAGTCGCGTCCAAGATGGCGGTCGATACGCTCCAAGAGTTCTTCGCCGCGACCGCCGACGATCCGGAACGCACCTGGCCGTACAAAATGGACCGCGCGCGCGGCTACGAAGAAAACCGGCTCATCACCGGCATCAAGCTGTGTAACCTCCGCATCTACGAGCAGGCCCAGAGGAACGCCAAGCAACGCGGCATGGGGACGACGCTCGCCGCGCTGTTCGCGGTGGAAGACGGCGTGTACATCGCGCACGTCGGCGACAGCCGCGTGTACCGCATCCGCGACGGCGCCATCGACCAGCTCACGGAAGATCACTCGCTGCTCAACGACTACAAGAAGATGAAGCGGCTCACGGAAGAAGAAATCGCGAATTTTCCGCACAAGAACGTGATCGTCCGCGCGCTCGGCATGAAGGACAACGTCAAGGTGGACACTCGCTTCGAGGCGCCGCGCGCCGGCGATTGTGTCGTCTTGTGCAGCGACGGCTTGTGCGGTCCGATCACGGACGAAAAAATCTTGAGCATCGTGACTTCGTCGCCCGACTTGCCGCAAGCCACACACCGGCTGATCGACGCCGCCAACGAGAACGGCGGTCCCGACAACATCACCTGCGTCGTCGCGCGCTGGATCCAGTAGCGGCGAATCAGTTACTTGGGCGAGCTCGGCGGCGACGGCGTGAGCGGAATGACCTGCACCGGTACCGGCTGATTGCGCACCGCTTGAGCGCTGCCCGACAGCGGCGCAAGCAGCGCATAAGAGATGCCGAGCACTGCCAGCATCACGAGGCTCGTGATCAGATAGGTGTTGAGTGGCTCACGCGCCGTGCTCCAGCCGTCCGCGTAGAACTTGCCGCCGCTCCGCTCGCGGATGCGTTTTTGAACGCCGGCCAGCACGTGCGGCGAAGGCTCCTGCGCGCGCAACGCGCCGCGCAGCATCGAGCGCAAGGGATCTTGGTCTTCGTCGGGCTGGACGCTCTCAGGAGCGCTCGGACCGTCGCTCGTTTCTTTCATGACACCTTTTCTCCCAGCCTGAGCTCGACGCTCGCTTTGAGCATGGCACGCGCGCGGTGCAGACGACTCTTCACGGTTCCCTCCGGCAGACCCGTGATCTGCGAAAGCTCTTCGTAACTTAGATCTTCGACGTCGCGCAAAATCAGGACCTCACGAAAGTCCGGATCGAGCTCGGCAATGCAAGCCTGCACCAGCCGCTCCATTTGGAACCCCTCCACCATGCGATCGGGCTGATCGACGGAGCCGAGCGTAACGCCCTTGGCCTCGTCGAGCGGCGCTTGCTCCGCGGCTGGCTCGAGCTCCTCTTCGGAGCGCGTGTGCCGGCGAGCCAGATACTTCATGCGATTTTTGCAGAGATTGACGCCGACGCGATAGATCCAGGTGCTGAGTTTGGAGTCGCCGCGGAAGGTGCCAATCGCCTTGAACACCTGCACGAACACTTCTTGCGCCATGTCCTCGGCTTCGTCTCGGCGACCGAGCATGCGGAACACGAGGCGGAACACGCGCGCCTCGTACAGTTCCACGAGCTCGTTGAACGCACGTTCGTCCCGCATCGCCAGCCGCTCGATGAATTTGCGTTCGGCTTGATCTTCCGCGTCAGACACGCCGCTCTCACGGTAGATCGGATGCAGGCGTTCGTCGCGGCCCGAGTCGGCACACCTGGCGATCGACACCGGCCGGAACCCGATGTTCCGGGTAGCTACAAATGGTTCCGGCGCATGGATTCGAACCACGATTCAGGGATTCAAAGTCCCTTGTCCTGCCTTTAGACGACGCCGGAAAGAGGCCGTACTTTGCCTTCCAAGCTCCGAGAGTCAACTGGGCTTTCACACGCCGAGCGCAGAAATCGCTAGCTTGCGCTACGTTCGTGGACCAGCTCGACGACCGAGCTCACCACGGCCGGCGACGTTTCCGGCACGATCCCGTGGCCCACGTTGAAGATGTGACCCGAGCGACCGGCTGCACGACCCAGGACATCGTCGATCCTGCGGCTCAGGAGCTCACGTGGCGCCAGTAGGAGCAGCGGATCGAGGTTGCCCTGCACCGCCACGTCGTAGCCGACAGTCTGCCAGCCCTGATCGAGCGGAGTGCGCCAATCGATGCCGATTACCGTACCGCCCGCGCGGCGTTGCAAGCCGAGCAGCGTGGCGGTGCCAGTGCCGAAATGGATGACCGGCACGCCCGTGGTCATCACGTCCTTCAGGATGTGCGTCACGTGCGGCAAAATGAATTCCTCGTAGTCGACCGGGGACAGAGCACCCACCCAAGAATCGAACAGCTGAACAGCGTGCGCGCCTGCCGTGATCTGCGCGCGCAAATAACGGCGCACGACTTCGGCGAGCTTGCTCATCAGGGCGTGCCACGCCTCCGGTTCGCCATACATCAGGCGTTTGGTGAGCGCGTAGCCGCTGCTCTTGCCGCCCTCGATCAAGTAGCTCGCGAGCGTAAAGGGCGCGCCGGCGAAACCAATCAGCGGCGTCTTGCCGTCGAGCTCGCGACGCAGAATCGAGATCGCTTTCAAGACGTGCGGCAGACCCTCTTCGGCGTCGAAGACGCGCAGCGCGTCGATACCGGCCCGGTCACGAATCGGCTCGTGGATCACCGGTCCCTCGCCGGCGGCGAACTCGAACGGCGCCCCCATCGGCTCGAGCGGCAGCAAAATGTCGGCAAAAAGGATGGCTGCGTCCACGCCGTGCGCGCGCACCGGTTGCAGCGTGACCTCGGCGGCAAGCTCCGGGTTTTTACAGAGCTCTAGCAGCGTGTGCTTCTCGCGGAGCGCCCGGTACTCCGGCATATAGCGCCCTGCTTGGCGCATGAACCAAACCGGCGTCGCGTCGACAGGCTCGCGCCGGCACGCGCGCAAAAAGCGATCCCACATTGCTCAGCGTGCTTTCACAGCGCGCTCTCGCGCGGAGGCATCGCCATGTGCGGGGCTTGCTCACCACTCTTCGCGCGCTCTTTCATTTCGTATTTCGAGGGGCACTTGGCCATGATGGCCGAAGCCTCGAAGTAGCCCGACTCCGTCAGCTTGCCCTCCGCGGTAACGGAGACGTCCATGCCGGGCATGTCGCGGAAGGTGTCGGGTACGACGCACTGTGCGAAGCGCACGGGCAGCTCCACGCCCTTCTTCTCGACGCGAAAGCGATACTCGCAAGGCTGATCGCGACGCACGAGGGTCCCTTTGACGAGCGTCCCTTCGACGCGCACGGCTCGGTCACCGAGCTTGTCCTTGTCCCGCAGTAAATCGTCGACGCCCTTGGAGTAGACAGACGAATTTTGAAAGCTCGTGAATACGAGCGCCAGAATGCCGCCGCCCATCACGAGCAAGCCGATCAAGAGACCCACGCTGCGTTTACCGCGCGGCTGCGTGGGCGCTGAGTCGACGGCGGCCGGAATGGGCGCGACGACGGGTTCGGTCGCGGCGGCCGCGCGTTCGAGCTCCTCGTCGAGTCCGCTCATGCAAATAGCCTAACTCCACGGGCAACGACGGTCCACCACGAGTGGCACCGTCAGTTCACGCGCCGGCCTGCCAGCCGCGCGCCGAGCCAGGCGCTCGGCAGCCCGATCGACAAAAGTGCCACTAGAGCGAGCAAGGCCAGCGGTGTGCTCGAGAGCGATCCGGACAGGGCAGCGATGCTCCAAACCAAAAAAGAGCCCAGCAGTCCTCCCAGAAGGGCCTGTCGCACGGCGTTGCCAAAGCGTCCGACTAGAGCGCCGCTGACGGCGCAGGCCAGCGCAAAAGAAAGCGCAACTGGCAGCATGCCGAGCACGATGGAGTGACGTGAGCCGAGCCCACCCGCGCGCAAGCACGCCGCGGCCAACCAAGCTCCGATCATGGCTAGCGGCAAAAACAACGTGACCACGAAGCCTGCGCCAATCAGGATCCATTGCCAATTCGGACGGCGAGGATCGTCGCCGTCACGGCTTTGTAGGACGGGTAGGCGGCGCACCATGTTCGTCGAGCGCGCCCGACCCCGCGATGCTAACACCACGAGGTAACCGTGCTGCTCCCGAATCTGCCACGCACGTTCGGCTTGTTGCCGATCAGTATGTTCGTCGCACTGCTCACGGCGATCACGCCTGCGTTCGCGCAAGGCAGCGCAGCTCCAGCCGCTTCGGGCTCGCCCGCACCACCCGCTTCTTCCTCCGAGTCACCGGCGATCGCCCCAGCCCCCACTGATGCGGCAGCCGCGCCCGCGGCGCCGCCCGCTCAAACCGCGCCGTCGACGGTCGCCGTCGCTCCATACGGAGCGTGGGATGGCAATGCCTACGGCCGCCCGCCGCCCAGCGTGCTCGGGGCGCCACCGCCGCCGGAGCTCGAACCGCCCGCGTACTCGCGGCGCGCCGTTGAGCTATTGCCGGAGTTGATGCTCGGCTTCCCAGAGTGCCACGACGGCTCGTTCAGCAACCCGCGTTGTGACGATTTGGGCGGCGGGCTCGGTCTCGGCGTGGGCGGGCTCTGGCGCGTGTCACCTTACTTTGCTTTTGGCGGAACGCTCGACGCCCTCGCGTTCCGTTTTCGCCCTCCGGCGCAGGCGGCACTCAGCAACACGCGCGCTGCCGGATTTTTCGCCGGTATCTTGGGCCGCGTCTACTTCATGGACTCCGGAGCTCTCGACCCGTACGTCGAACTCGCCCTCGGCGGTGGTGCCATCGGCACCAATGCCGTAGAGGCGAACAACCAACAATACCAAGAGAGCTCGGCGGGTGGCTCGGTGCGCGTCGGCGGCGGGCTCGAGTTTTTCCTGAGCTCTCGGCTGCGCCTCGGCCCTGCCCTCGATCTGACGCGCTTCAGCGCCAAACACGTGCGCCGCTGCGACGCACAGAATCAGTGCGTCGATCTGGATCCCAATCTGTATGCACACGGCGTTGGCTTTTTCACCCTCTCGTGTCGGCTGACGATACTGGTGGGGCCGAAGCTGTGAGCGAGCTCGATCTGCTCGCCCTGGATCGCGTGCTGCGCGCGGGCGAGCTCGGCGGCCCTACTGCAACGAGTCGACGCCCCCCGGAGGTCAACGCCGAGACCTTGAGCGAGCTGCGCTCGAACGCAAGCGATCCACTGGCGGTCGCCCTCCAGCCTTGGGTCTTCCGACAGCTGGAGAAGCAGACGCTCGCCGGCGAACGCGAAGCCGTGTCACGCGCGTATCGCGACGCGCGCCACACCGTGCATGAGCCCGAGTACGCGCAACGCTCCCTCTCGGAACTGTTTGGCGCCGCGCTTGCGGAGCGCGCTGTGCGCGGCCAGCATTTGCAGAACTTCTTCAGCAACGCCTCAGAACTCTCCAGCCTTACGCTCCGCTATTGGAGCGCACGCGTCGAGTTCGCAAGCTCACTCGCCGTATCGCTCGACACTTGGGAGCTCGCGCTGCCCAACGTCGCAGAGCACGCCGCGAGCTGGCTGTCACTTTCGCGTGATGCGTTCGCCGAGTTCGGCCTGCAGGATCCCGCGCAGTTCTTGACGGCCGCGCTGGCGGAGGACGCAACGCGGGGCTGGCCCTCACGCCTGTCACTGCGCGGCATCAGTGAGCTGCTCTCGGACGGGCGTTGGTTCGACGGTCTAGAGTTACGGATCCCGGTGCTGCCACGAGCGCACGGTGCCGCCAGTTTTCTGCGCGGGCTAGCGATTTCAGGTGGCGCGCTCTCGGACGCAACCCTCAGCGAACGCGTGCCTTTTGCGTTTGCGGGCGATCCGTTCTGTCTCCAGCGCCACACATGGGCCGCGCTCTTCGCCTACCTCCCGCTTTCGCCTGCGTTCTTGCGACGCAAGCTCGGCCTCGGTCCGAGTCACTTGCAGGATACACTGCGCGCGCTCGGGCGCAGTATCTTGCTCGAGTCGCGCGTAGCCGCCCTGCGCGTCTTGTTGCGCGCTCCACTCCTCGCAAGCAGCGCGCGTCTACTCTCGGCTTTCGCAGAACTGAGCGCACAGGCGCTCGGCTTCGACCTGCCGAAGGCTGCCGCGCTAACGTTCGTCCGCGTTCACCGCGACGACGCTCAGCGCTTCTTGGGCATGCTATACGCGGCGGCACGCTTCGAGCAGCTAGTCCAAACGCACGACGACGACTGGTACCGAAACCCACGCGCGATCGCTGAACTCCGTCAGCAAGCGGAAGAGCCGCTGAAGCCGAGCGTGACCTCTGAGCTCGCCCAGGCAGGCGCGCGCGACCTGTACCAGCGCCTCTCGTCGTTGCTCTAGAAATACCGGCCGAGACGGTCGGACGTCGTCAGAAACCACCGTCGCCGGTGGTCTGATCGAGGCCCGCCGACTCGAGGTGATAGGTGAAGCCGAGTACAATCGTGGTGACGTGGTCGCCCGTCACGGTGCGCCGTAGTGCAACATCCGCGCTAAACAAGCGATCGATGTAGCCGAGGCCGCCACTCAGCGCATGGCTGTTCGGACCCTGATCGTAGCGGTAGCCGGCGCGCAACGGAAAATGGTCGCCGAGCAGCACCTCACCGCCAGCCATGGCGCGCGCGGTGTCATGGCTCCAGGAATCGAAATCACCGACGACGTCCGCTTCGACTCCAAAGATGTCCTTGCCGTAGCCTACGCCGCCCGCGACGCTCATCGGCTGAAAGCCATTGCCCGGATCACTCAGGTTGCTGCCGACGATGGAGAGCGACAGGCCTTCCATCGGTTGGAACGTGGCCGCCGCATCGAACGAGATCGCCCGCACGATGCGCTCCCCGCTGAGCCCACCGGAGGCCGGGCTCACGCCGAACGCTCCCAAGCCGTTTTGGCTCAGCAACAAATAGCGCCCTCCGACACCGACGAAAAAGTCCTGCGACAGCGGGTACGCCAATGCGAACCGCAGATCGGTCCAGCGACGCGCAATGCCGTCCGAGTCCTGCGTGTTGTATGTCCCGCCGATGCCGCCGGCGAGTTGGTACTTGGAACCGAAGGAATCCATGGCGCCGGCGCCATAGCTTTGCCGCTGCGCTTCCGGCCAAATCTGAGCCATTCCACCGATGTGATAGACGCGCGAAGCCGCCATGTTGGCGGGATTCAGAAAGAGCGCTTCGAGCGAGTTGCTGAGCGCTCGAGTCGCGCCACCCATCGCCGCAATGCGCGGCGTCTCGATCTCTTCGTAGTTGTAGCCGACGGTAGGATCGATCTTGCTCTTGTCGGCGCGAGCCAGAGCGGGCACGCCCAGCGCGCAGCAGACGAACGCCGCGCAGCCTGCGCGAACCAGAGCGCGCATTTCGATTCGGCGCGCGCCTCGTACGTCGCACACTCGGCTGCTCACTTCTCGCACCTGCAACCTCGTACCTGCGCGTCGAAAGCAGGGCAAGAAATCGACGGACTCAGCGCAATGATGAGCGTACGATGTACGGCCGTTCGGCCAAGTCAAGTTTTCTGCCGTCGACTCTTGACTCGCGAAACTGCGGAAGTTGACGCCGCAGAAATTGGCAGCGGTCTGCGCGCGAAGAGATTCTCTTCTCTGTCTGCGAGGTTACTGATCGCGGAACTTTGCTCGCGACGACAAATGACAAAAGCGCATGCACACGCGTGTTACGATCCTGCTTCTATTTGGCGGACTTTCACTTTTTGAAAATCTTGGGATTGAAGTTTGAACGAGGTCGGTGCTAGCTCCCCACACCGTTGCTCATGAGCTCTCGCGAGCCGGCGCAACGGGCGATCTGCGTGATGAAGAAACCAAAGCTCGCCCTCTCCAAAGCATCAGAACCAAGGGCGGGCAGCCGATCGCCTGATTTGGGTTAGTTTCTCCCATTGTCCACAGTCCTGTGGATAAGATGGGGATTGTGTTGCCGTGACGTCTGACAATTCCTCGTTTTCCCCTGCACATCCCGCGGATCCCGCCGCCGCGGAACAGTTGTGGACTACTGCGCTCGCTCACACGCGCGGTCGCTCACCCGCTTCCTTCGAGCAGTGGTTTTCGAGCGTGCAGTACGACGGCTTCGAGCAAGGCCTGCTGAGCCTCACCGCGCGCGATGAGTTCGTGCGCGATTGGGTAAAGGCTCATTTTCTGCCCGACCTCCTGTCGCATCTTGCCCGCCTTGCTGGTGACCCGAACCCCGCAGGGCTACGCGTCAAGTGGAGCATCTCCAACGAGCTCGTGCGGCCGGTTTGCCAACCCAAGCCCCGGGTGGAGGCACCGCGCAGCGTCGAGCCCTCGACTCGCCGCTCCGAGCGCCCGTCACGCTACTCGCGTTCATTGGTCGCGGCTGCGCTGAATCCGAAGCACACCTTCCCGAACTTCGTCGTCGGGCCCTCGAACGAGCTCGCGCACGCCGCGGCGTTTGCCTCGGCGGGTGGCGGTGGCCCTCGCTATAACCCCCTCTTCATTGCAGGTGGCACCGGCCTCGGCAAGACCCATCTGATGCACGCCATCGCGCACAAGGTGCTCGATGAGCGCCCCGACGCGCGCGTGATTTACGTGTCGGCCGAGCATTTCACGAACGAGTTCATCGAGGCGCTCCAGCACCACAAGATGGACGAATTCCGGGCGCGCTATCGCACGGACTGCGACTTCTTGTTGGTCGACGACATTCAGTTCTTGGCTGGTCGCGAGCAAACGCAAGAGGAGTTCTTTCACACCTTCAACGCGCTGCACGACGCGGATCGCCCAATCGTGGTGACCAGCGACAAGTACCCGCAACAGTTGCAACGCATGCCGGAGCGCCTGGTTTCACGGTTTACCTCGGGCTTGGTGGCGGACGTCCAAGTCCCGCAACTCGAGACGCGCGTCGCGATTGTCCGGAAGAAGGCCGAGCTCGAGTCGATCGACTTATCCGACGACGTGGCCGTCATGCTCGCTCAGAACGTGCAGAGTAATATCCGCGAGCTCGAAGGCGCCTTGATTCGTCTGGCCGCCAAGTCGTCGCTCACGGGCCGCGCGATCGACGAGGAGTTCACGCTCAGCGAGCTCGCGTTGGTCTCACCGCGCCGCCCGGATCTGGTCAGCGTCGAGGACATTCAACGCGCGGTCTCGAATCACTTCCGGCTGTCGAATTCCGACTTACTGAGCAAAGATCGCCACAAGAGCGTGGCGTTTGCGCGACAAGTCGCCATGTACCTGTGCCGGCAACGGCTGAAGTGCAGCTTCCCCGAGCTCGGTCGCGCCTTCGGCAATCGCGATCACACGACCGTGATGAGCGCGGTACGTCGCGTCGAGGCCCTGCGCCAGCGCGATCCGCAGGTCAACGCGCACCTCGAGGCCATCGAGCAAAAGCTCGCCGCCTCGGAAGACTAGAGTCCGGCCACCGGCGCAGCGGGCGCGCTTGGTTCCGCGGGAGCGGCGAGCTGACTCGCTTGGTTCGGCATGGCAACGCCAGCCCGCGTACCACCGGCGTCCGAGTGAGCGAACTCCGTTGGCAGTGGCGTCACGGCGACGGCTGGCAGCGGGAGCGGCGCTATTTCGTGCGACTCCGGGACGGCAGCGAGGGCGAGCCCAATCCGTGTCGCGATCGCCTCGACTGCTTCCGCGGCGCCCAACGCGAGCGGCTCTCCGTAAGCAAATTCCGAGCGCGAGCGGGTGGCGAGGCCTTCCGCAACCAACGTCTTACCGCCGCGCAAGAGTCGGTATTTGCCGCGCGCACCCGCTGACCAACCGGGCCCCGTCGTATCGGGTGAGAGGGCCTCCACGTTCAACTCGACCACCAGCAAGTATTCATTTGAAGGGAGCGGCGCGCCCGAATCGTACATTTCGACCGCCGGAAAGCTGGTCCATAGGGCGCGCTGCAACGATTGTCGAAAGGTGCTCTGCACACGCTCGAAGCACAGCGTGCGCTGTGTCTCCGGTCTGACACATTGCGTCTCGGGCGTGCCGTCCGCCAGCTCGATCCACACCCGACTCGAATGCAAAACGGGCGGCGCGATCGGCGGCATTTCCGCCGCGCGCAGCGGCGCGTGATGCTCGAGCGTGCACCCGGCGAGCAAGCTCCCGCTCAAGGCCAGCCCAGCAGCGCGAGAAAGTACCGAAAAATAGCTTCGATTTTGCTGTGTCATCGCCGCGAAACGATATCGTGACGGCTCGCTTGCCTGGCAAGTTTTCGGGGTGTCCGCGCGTGTTCGTTCGGCAGAAAACCTGACACCGTCGAAGACCCGAGCTATGCTTCAGTAAGGGAAAGCAAAAGAGGCCAACCGATGGCGTCGCTTCGTCACATCCATCAAATCATGAACGATCGAAAGCGCGTGCTGCTCGCAGATGGGCGCACGGGCAAGATCATGCGTATCGACACGCTGTTTCCAAGCAATGACACCAAGGTCACCATCTGGACGAGCGCCGACGGTAAACCGGGCCTTGCCAAAGTCGAGCTGAGAGAAGTCTTGGGCGAAGCGCCCAAGGCCGGCTGAGGTCCTACGAGCCTTCGGCGGGAGCGCCGTACATCGCCTCGGCGATCTCGAAAGTCGCGTTTTCTAGGCGTGCGTAGGCGTCCCGCAAGGTGTCGAGGCTCGCGCCCGTTTCGATCATCTTGCGCAGGGTTTGGAGCTCGCCACGCACGCCTTCGAGCTTTTCCGGAGGGAGCAGATCTGCGTAAGCCTCGAGCGCCTGCTCGGTCGTGTATACGAGCGTCTCGGCCTGGTTGCGCATTTCCGCCAGGTCGCGCCGCAGCTGGTCCGTCTCCTTGAACTTCTCGCCCTCGGCGACGAGCGCGTCGATCTCCCCCGACTTGAGACCACTGGTCGGCGTGACGCTGACCGCCTGTGAGCGCCCCGTTCCCAGATCCTTGGCTTCCACGGCGAGAATGCCGTTCGCGTCGATTCGGAACGAGACTTGAATCTTGGGTAGGCCGCGCGGCGCGGGTGGAATACCCGTCAACTCGAAACGCGCCAGGCTGCGGTTGTCTTGCGCCATCTCGCGTTCGCCCTGCAGCACGTGCACGGGCACGAACGACTGATTGTCGACGCTGGTTGTGAAGATCTCGCTCTTTTCGGTAGGAACCGTGGTGTTGCGCGCGATGAGCTTGGTGAACACACCGCCGCCGGTCTCGACGCCGATCGAAAGCGGCGTCACGTCGAGCAAGAGCACCTCGTCGATGGTGCCGGCCAATGCGCCACCTTGAATGGCCGCGCCCACCGATACGACT
>DASYCR010000543.1:0-4891 GCA_036500095.1 Polyangiaceae bacterium | reverse complement strand
CAGAAATTGCCAAAAATGAGAGACGACATTGCAAAGACCCGGGCGACCCCACGGCGCAAGGTTGAGACCATGTTTCGCCCTCTGAAAAACGCATCTTACTTGTTCGCGGTCGCGCTCGGTTGCGGGCTTACTTGCTCATGCGGCGCGGACGCGACGGATGACTCCGCGTCGGCGGGCGCTAGCGGCACGAGCGGCAGCGCGGGTGCTAGCGGAGCGAACGCGAGCGGCGCTGCGGGCACTGCCGGCGCGAGTGCGGGCTCCGGTGGCAGCGCGGGCGCGAGCGGATCGGGAGGCACCGCTTCGGTCTACACGTTGCCGGTTCCACCGGGCGCCGGCGTAGCGAAGCCGGCTGGAACTCCCGGCAATCTCAGCGTGCTCAATTGGGCCGGCTTCAAGGCGGCGGTGTCGTTCAGCTTCGACGACGCGCTCTCCTCGCAGATCGACCACTACGCGGAGTTGCAAGCGACCGGCGTGCATTTGACGTTTTATCTCGTCAGCAGCAACAACGCGACGAGCGCGACTTGGACGCAAGCGGCCAAGGACGGCCACGAGCTCGGTAACCACACCGCGCACCATTGTCACGACGACGGAACCGGCTGCTCCTGGGGCAGCTACGACGGCAGTCTCGGCGCGGAGCTCGACGAGTGCACGACGCACATCACGCAAACATTCGGGCAGAGCGACGTGTGGACGGCCGCGTCGCCCTACGGCGACCTGGGTTACGCGACGCCGGACGCGACGCGTTTCCTCTTGAACCGTGGGGTCAACGGCGGCTTGATCGCCGCAAACGACGGCACGAGCCCGTATGCCTTGCCCTGTCACGTGGCCGCGATGGGTGAAACCCAAACGACTCCCGGCGGCGGTTTCAACGGCGCGACGGACGCGGCGCGCACGGCGGGCGAGTGGCAGATCTTCCTCGTGCACTCGCTCGGCGGTGACGGCGGCTACAATCCGGTCAGCGTCACGGACGTCGTCGGCGCGCTCGACTACACCCAAACGCTGGGCGATGTTTGGGCCGACAGCGTCGTGCACGTGGGCGCCTATTGGCGCGCTCAAAAGCTCTTCACGGGCCTGACGCCCACCAGCGACGGCACCAATCAAACCTGGACCTGGACCTTGCCGGACCACTTCCCGCCCGGCCAATCCCTGCGCGTCACGGTCGACGGCGGAACGCTCAGCCAAGGCGGCAGCCCGCTCGCCTGGAGCGATCACGGCTACTACGAGGTCGCGCTCGACGCCGGTTCGCTCACGCTCGGGCCATGAGGCGAGTCAGCCGCCGGCAACTTCAGATCTGTAGCAAACGAACCGCTGGGAAATAGGCGCGCAATCGCTCGAGGTCCGCGAAATCCGAAGTCAGAACGCGATCACCGCGGCGTGCCGCGGAGGCCATGACGACAGCGTCGACCGCCGTTGCGCCCTTGACTGTAGCAATGGCTTCCCCGGCGATGCGGGCCAAGTCCCAAAAAAGTGGTTCGATGACGCACGCTTCGAGCAAGGCGGCGATGCGCGCCGAGCGTGTTCCGCCGCGCCACGCCTCGACGACGACGGCGGTGGGAACAGTGAGTTCGCAGCCCATTTGCCGTGCGACCTTCAGGTGGGCGAGCGTGCGCCGTCCGAAGCGTTCGAACCCAATCAGCGCGCCCGTGTCGAGCGTCAGTCCGCCCATTCGGCTTGAATCGCAGCTAGCTCGTTGGACGAGATGACGCTCTTTTCTCGCTCGTACTCAGTAATCAGCGCTTGTAGACGACGGCGGCGCAGTTCGCGAGCAAGCGCTTCGCTGACTTCTGCGCTGAGTGTTCGCTTCGAGCGCTTCGCTTCCTTCTCCATGGCGCGAAGCACCCCCTCATCCACCGTGAGGGACACTTTCTTGGCACGACCGCGCTGAGCGGAGCGCGCAGTCGTGCGTCTTGAGCTGGGGCGTTCGGCGGGTTTGAGCACGAAACTTATCCTACCAAGGGTAGGATAGTTGTGCAAGCATCGCCAGCAATGACCAACGGCCGGAGCTCTTGGAGACAAGCGTCGCTCCGGGTGTTGCGGGAACCGCTCGTGCATTTCTTTTTCGTCGGTGCGCTCTTGTTTTTCGCGCGTCGCTGGGTCGCCTCCGATCCGCGCACGATCACCGTCACGCCCGGTCTGCAGGCGGAGCTCAAGCGTCGTTTTCGGGACTTGAACGGACGCCCGCCGGACTCGGCGGAATTTGCGGCTGCGCTCAAGCAATGGGAGCACGACGAAGCGCTCTTTCGAGAAGCGCTGCGCGACCACCTCGATCGCGACGATTCTGCCGTTCGCAGCGCGCTCGTCGACAAGATGCACGCGCGCGCGGCGTTCGAGGTGCCGAAGCGTGAGCCGACCGACACCGAGCTCCAGAGCTGGCTCGGCGCGCATCAAAGCCAGTATCAAACGCCGCTGCGCTACGATTTCGAGTTCTTGGCATTCCCCAAGAGCGAACCCGCGGCACAAATCGAGCTCGCTAAATGCGAGAGCCAGGTGCTGGCCGGCGCGAACGCAAGCTCGCTCGGGCGGCCGCTGATTGGAGCTACCCTGAGCGTTGCCGACATGAAGGGTCGCATCGAACCCGAGCTCGCGGCGCGCATTCCCGGCCTGCCGCTCGGGCAGTGGCAGCGCGTCGACACCAGCCAGAACCTACTGCTTGCGCGCGTGAAGCAGGTCGAAGGTGGGCTGCCGAGCTTGGAGGAGCTGCGCCCGCGCCTCGTGGCGGATTGGTCGTTCGCCGTTCGAGAAGAAGGCGTCGAACGCATTTTGCAGCGCACGATCGAGCGCTATCACGTCGAAGAGCGGCCATGACGCGCTCTCCTACACGTCGCTGGCGTGCTCTACTGCTGCTCCTGCTTTCGTTGTGCGCGCCTCGAGCGGCGCACGCTCACGACATCGACTCCGCCTCGTTGTCCCTGAAGGAGGTGGCGCCGGGCCGTTTTCACATGCGCTTTCAGGCAAGCTCGAGAAGCCTGCAACAAGAGCTGGCCGCGCCGGCCGTCTTCCCCCCGCCGTGCAAAATGGCGGACGCCTACCTGGAGTGCGGCTCGTCGGGGCTGGTCGGTTCCATCGAGTTTCCCTGGCTCGAAGGCACGCTCACGCGGCTGATGGTCGACATCGAATGGCGCGGCGGCGCGCATCTCTTGCGCATCGTCAGCGCGAGCGCGCCGGAGCTCAAGGTGTACGGCATGCCGGAGTCCGGCTTCCTTGCGCTGAAGCCGATCGCCCTAGACTATACGGAGCTCGGGATCGAACACATCCTGACCGGGTTCGATCATCTCTTGTTCGTGATTGCGCTCGCTATCCTGGTTCGCAGTCGCCGCCGGCTGATCGCGACGATCACCGCGTTCACCGTGGCGCACAGCGTTACGTTGGCGTTCACGGTGCTCGGCGTGCTCCGCGTTCCTTCGGCGCCGGTCGAGGCGACGATCGCCCTGTCGATCGTGCTGATCTGCGCGGAGTGCTTGCGCCAGGGCGAGTCGTTCACGCAGCGCGCGCCGTGGCTCGTGGCTTTCGCGTTCGGTCTGCTGCACGGGCTCGGGTTTGCCTCGGCGCTGCTCGAAATCGGCCTGCCCGAGCAGCACCTACCGGCCGCGCTCTTCTGCTTCAACCTCGGAGTCGAGCTCGGTCAACTCGCGGTGATCGCGGCGGTGCTCGCCGTGCGCGCGCTCGTCACGCGCCTGAAATGGCAGCGCCCCTGGCAGGTGCGCGTGCTCGTCTACGCCATGGGCGGCATCGCGAGCTTCTGGTCGCTCGATCGCATCGTCGCCGTGTTTAGCGGCTGAGCGTCAGGGCCCGAGCGTTACGGAGCCCGCGTCGAGCGCGATTTCGTAGTAGCCGTGGGGATCCCACGTGAGCGCGACGCCCTTTTGCGTGAGGGTGCCCCCGTCCACTTTCACGCGCAGGTATTTGCCCGTGGGAAACTGGCCGGGCAGCGTCCAGGTCCACGTCTTGTTGCTGCCCGCGGTGGCCGTCATGGCTTGCGAGAACGCTTTCTGCCCGAGCCAGTACGCGCCGACCGTTTCCATCGTCCCGATCCACATGTCGCCGAGCGACTTCGTGTAGTTGATGGCGGAGGTGAGCTGCGCCAGATCCACCGGTTGATACGCGCTGCCGTCGCCGGTGAAGCCGTGAACGACGTAGATCACCCAGCCGCCCTTCGAGTGGCCGTCGTCGACGTTTGCGTTGAAGGTGCTCGCCTGCTGCCCTTGATTGGGGATGTAGCAATTCAAATTCAGCGGGTCGCTGTTGCCGAGCGGCATGACCGGCGTCGCGGGCGATACGCCGCGGTTGATGAAGAACACGCCCTGCGCGAGCGGCTTGTAACAGGTGTTGCCGTTGGGCGCCGCCATGGTCCACGCTTTGACGCCCCACTTCGATTGGATGAATTGCGTGGCTGAGGTGACGTCGGCCGCCGTGCAGTGGGAGGTCGGATCGTGGCTCATCGTGTGATTGCCGATCTCGTGGCCGTCCTTGATGGCCGTCCCCCAGATCGAGTTCGAGGCTTGCGACTTGCCAGTCCACATGAAGAACGTGAACGGCACGCCCAGCCCTTCGAGCGTGCTGTAGTTCGAGATCTGCGAGTCGTTACTGTCGTCGAACGAATACGTGACGGCACCCTTGAAGCCGGCCCAGTTCAAGACCGTGAGGTTGCCCGCCGTGCCCGACGGCTTCGGCACGTTGCTGGACCCAGGAGGTGGTGGCAAACCGGAGGGGCCGGGGCCGACTCCGCCGCCGCCTGAGCCCCCCGCGCCGCTGCCGCTCGTTCCGCCGGTTCCGCCCTTGCCCGCGGATCCCGCGCTGCCGCTCGTGCCGCCCGCACCCGTGCCGGCGTTGCCTGAGCCGGCGTTGCCTGAGCCGGCGTTGCCTGAGCCGGCGTTGCCTGAGCCGGCATTGC
>DASYCR010000542.1:0-1681 GCA_036500095.1 Polyangiaceae bacterium | reverse complement strand
CCGCGCCGGTGCCGGCGGGCAAGAGCGGGCCGCGCAGCAGCAGATCGCTCGCATCGCGCGGGCCGTTCTGCAGCGTGGCTGCGAGCGCGTGATAGAGCGCGCGTTCGGGCGAAGGTTTTTCGCTGGCCGAGAGGCGCGCCGCGTTCGCGAAATCCTCCGCGCGCAAGTAGCGCCGGCCGCGATCGATCAAGGCGCGCACGAGCACATCTTTCGCCGCGTCGTCCAGCTGCGCCGGTGCCAGCTTCTGCGCGATGGGTTGTGGCAAGCCGCGCTCGAGCAAGGCGCGCAGGAGCGTCGCGTCCACCGGAGCGTCGGCCAGCACGAAGCCCGCGTAGAACGTGGGCAAGCGTTGGGCGAGCTTCTGGTCCGTGCTTGCGTCGCTCGCGGGAGCGAGCGTCGGGAGCAACAAGCGGTCGAGCGCGTCGATGCGCCGACCCGAGTAAATCTCGGACAAGAGCGAGCGCGCGCGCTCGACCCGGGGATCGACCAACAAGCCCTCTTTGGCCAGCTCGCGCAGACCGACGAGCGCGGCGTCGCGGCCGCGGGCTTTGCGCGGCTCGAGGGCTTCGTCCAAGGCGGCGTAGTAGGCGTCGCGGACTTCGGCGTCGTCGCTCATTTCTTTGGGCAACGCCACGCGCCGCACGACCGAGACGAAGCGCATGTCCGCGAGGCCCGCCTCGATCGCGATCACACCTTTGGCGTACGGCGTGAGGCTCGGCCCGATCGCGGAGAGGTCGTGAATCGCAGCGGCTTGCGTCACGATCCACGGCTTCAGCGTGCGCGCAAAGAAGTCATTGAAGTGCGCTTTGTCGAAGGGCGCGTCGAGTTCGGGCGCGCGCTCGACCAAGCGCGCGAGCTTGCCGGAAGCCGCGAGCGCGATCAGCACGTCTTCCATGCGCCGGCCGAGCTCGGGCCGGCGCGGATCGAGGTACGGCAGGGCGATCGCATCGGCGCACGCGACCGGCGCGAGCTCCGCGCGCAGCGCTCGGATCAACCCAGGCGCAAACTCGCTCGCGCTTTCGAGGCAACTCAGTTGCTCGTCGCGAACGTTCGCATCCGAGACGCCGAGCGCGGCCGCGAGCGCGTCGCGCGCCGAGCTCACGGCGGCGCAGGCCGCGCTCGGGTGGCTCGCGAACGCGCGGCATGCATCATCCGGTGCAGGCACGCCCGCGGGCTCGGGCACGAGCGCGACCTTTTGCTTGCTCGGCTCGACTTGCTTCCACTGGGGCGCGGGCGGCGGCTCGCTCGCGGCTCGAGCGGGGCTCTGGGGCGGCGTGGCAGCGTGCGGGGCACAGCCTGCAACGACGAGCGAAATCAGGCCAAAAACTGCGCCGAAAACCGGCCGGAGCGAGCGTCGCATCCGCGCGATAGGACTCGCAAAAACGCGCGCGGTCAACTCGCCCGGTTAAGTTCGAGCGGGCCTGGGCCGCTAGTACTCGAGTGTGCGTGCGAGTGCGGGCTGTTTCCGTGCCGCCGCGTGCGGCTCTTTTCAAAGCCATGAGGTCCGATCACGCTTTGGGCTTCGAGGTCGCTGGGCGCCGCGCGCGCTTCGAGTCGCGCTCGGTGCGAGGCAGGGGCTGATGCAAGACGGGTCGCGTGGGCAGCGAACCATTTTGGTGATCGACGACAACGAGGTCGTGCTCGAGATGACGCGCTTCACGCTCGAGGCCGCGGGCTTTCG
>DASYCR010000541.1:0-3274 GCA_036500095.1 Polyangiaceae bacterium | reverse complement strand
AACGGCGAGATGCTGTTGGTCTGCATCTGCACGTCGTACCCGTCTTTGGTCGGCTGATCCGGCAAGGCCATGACGCCCGCGTTGTGACAGAGCACGTCGAGCACGTCGAATTTGCTGGCGATAGCGCGAACTGCGCCGCGCACGCTCTCGAAGTCCTGTAGATCGCACACGAGCGCCGAAAACCTTGCGCCGGGAGCTTCTCGCTTCAGCTCGGACAGAGCCCGTTCCGAGCGTTCGCTCGGCCGGTTGAGCAAGAGTACGGTCGCGCCCAGCTTGCCTAGCTCACGGGCACAGACGTAACCGGTGCCGCTGGTGGTGCCCGTCACGGCCACCACCTTGCCGGTCATGTCTCGCGTGTGCTTCTCGATCAAGTCGTTCAGGTATTTCGTTTCGTGGGTCGTCATCGTCTTCGCTCCTCAGAGCAGACATAGCTCCGCGGGCCGCCGACGGCGTGCATCATCCTCCATCGCTCGTGCCCAATCCTCTCGACTCGTTCGATTTCGAGCAAGGCTTGCGGGATCGATCTATGCTTTCTCGGAGAACGCCCCCATGCCCCTCGCTCGGCTGCTGGAACGGACGAAGCGCGCAATCGACGCCAATCAGCGCGATAAATCAGGCAAAGGGCACCATCTGGCCGCGGGGCTCCATCTGCTCTGCGAGCGCGCTCCCACTGAGTTCGAGGCGAGCATCTACGAACCGGTCGTATGCCTGATTCTACAGGGGGAGAAGGTGACGACCATCGGCGAACAGGCCCGGGTGGTCTCAGCCGGAAAGTGCATCGTCGTCAGCCATGACCTGCCCGTGCTGGCTCGGGTGACGAAAGCGTCGGACAAGCATCCCTACCTGGCCGTGGTCATCGAGCTGGACCTGACGGTGCTGCGCAGCCTGTACGACGAAGTGGATCACCGAGAGCTCGAGACCGCCTCCGCGCGTTCGATGGAAATCGCTCCGATCGATCCTCTGCTCGAAGACGTAGCCAGTCGCTATCTCGATCTGCTAGGCGACCCGCTCGGCGCCCGGGTGCTCCTGCCCCTGGTGCGCAAGGAACTTCACTTCAGGCTGTTCCTCTCCAAACCGGGCGGGATGCTGCGCTCCCTGATGCACCGCGACAGCAACGAGAGCAACATCGCCCGCGCCATCAAGACGCTGCGTGCAGACCACCGCAGGTCCTGGGACATCGCCGAACTGGCCAAATCCGTCGGCATGAGCGCGTCCGCCTTCCACAAGCACTTCAAGGCCGTCACCACGACCACACCTCTGCAGTACCAAAAAGAGCTGCGCCTCACCGAGGCGCGCCGCCTGCTGCGCGCGGGCCCGCACAGCGTCTCGAGCGCCGCTTTTGCGGTCGGCTACGAGAGCGCCTCCCAATTCAGCCGCGAGTACGCCCGCAAGTTCGGTCGACCGCCCAGCGCGGATTTACAAGTGGCGTGAGGGGCGAAGCCCTCGCGACTAGCTCGCGTGCCGAGCGCACACCTCTGCCAGGATGCGCGCGGCCTTGCGCCGGCCGTCGAATTGCGCGGGCAGGTCGAGACCATGCTCGGCTTGCAGCCTGAGCCCGGAAGGCGAGCTGAAATGCCAGGTGAAGCCCAAGCTGTTGACCTCGACCACGAACAAGCTGCCGGTGTCGGCGTCCCGCAAGATGTCGGCGCCCAACACCGGCACGCGCGGGAACGCGGAGTGAGCACGTTCCGCGAGGGCAATCACCTCGGCGTCGTCGCTGAGCTCGAAACTGCACCCGCTCCCCGACGACACCACGCTTTGCCCCTGAAAGGCGGTGCGTTCGCGCAGCGGTGCGCTGCGGTGGCTCGCCTCGATGCGCAGCGCAAACAGCGCGCCCCCAAACAGCGTCATCACCCGGTAGCTCGAGGGCCAGGGGCCCGTGTACACGAAATCCTGCGCGAGCCGCGGGTTGAAAGGGCCGCCGAAGCGCAGGGCGAGCTCGGTGCGCGGCGGTGTCCAGCGGGCCACCGTGCTTCGCTCGATGCGAACGTCCGCGCCGCGTGCGCCGAAGTCCGGCTTGGTCACCACATAGCTGTCGAACCCTGCCAAATCGGGGTCTCGCCCTGGCAGCAGGCGCACCCAGCGCGGCACGGGGATCCCCGCCGCTTCCAGCGCGCGATACTCGGTGGATTTGGCTACCTGCTGCCCCTGAAACACCGGACCGCGCCGCGGTCGTAGCGCGCGCAGCGGCCCGGGCGAGACGGTAACCGTTGGCAGCTCGAGAGCGCCCGCGCGCGTGTCCGCTTCCGCCGAGTCGGGTAGCACCTGCACGAGCACCTGCGCGTCGAGCGAGCGAATCGCGTCCGCGAGCTCGTCGAAGTCAGCCTGCGTGTTGACCGCCGGATTGGTCACGAGGTTGAGCACGCGGCACGGGCGTGACACGACGCGATTAGCCCTTCTCTCGCGCGCGGTCTTTGGCGATAGAGCGCCAGCCGGCCACGAGCGTTTGGCACACTCGCGTCGCTTCATCGTCGTCGTACACGACGACGCCCTCGGACCAGCTGAGCACGCGAGCGGGCCGAGCGCGTTCGTCGGTTTCGGACACTGGGATCACGTGCACGTGGTAGTGCGAGTACGTCATCGGCAGTTCGACGGCCGCTCCCAGGGTCGCCGTAAACACGCGCGCGGGTTTGAAGCAGGCTTCCACGACGCGGGTGGCGTCGAACACGGAGCGCTGGATGTCCGCGTAGATCTCCCAAGTGAGCTCGCTCGCGTGCTCGACGTGCTGCTTGGCGATCACCATCAGATGCCCATAGCGGCACGCGAAGCGATCGAGCAGAACGATCGCGTGCCGGCTCTCGGCGATCAGCTCCGGAGCCGCGCCGTTGGCGGCCAGCACGCACATCACGCACGTCGCTCCGTTCACCAACAGCGCTCGCTTGTGCTCACCGAGCCGCGCGAGCGCGACCTCCTTGCTGACGACCTGCACGTCTAACCCCCGGGGGTGACACTGAGCGGGTCGCCCGTGGGCATGCTCGCCTGAAGCGCGGCGATCAGCGACGCGATATTTTCCATGCTCGGCCAATAGAGCGCGCTCGGGATACCGAGCGAGAAATCGTAGCTCGAGAGCAGGTCTGGCCCTGCCGACCTGCTCTGCCATGAACACTCGAGCCCGCTCGACCAGCTGGCTTGATCCGGCACGGCCAGGCACGAAAGCTCGCTCTCGAACGCCTGAAGCTCGGCGATATCGCTGCTCAGGCGGCCTGCAATTTCAGGTGTCGCCAGCGACCAGCGCTGGACCATCTGGATGTTTCCGAGCACGAACTCGCGGAAC